>DAINNS010000145.1:0-4532 GCA_036735765.1 Ilumatobacteraceae bacterium
TCGCGCAACAACACGGAGTCCCCTCATGAAGCAGTTCGTCACCGGTGCAGCCGGATTCATCGGTTCCAACTACGTCCGCTACGTCCTCGACAACACCGACGACGAAGTGACGGTGTTCGACTCGCTGACCTACGCGGGAAACCTCTCGACCCTGAAAGATGTCGACGACAACCCGCGGTTCCGATTCGTGAAGGGCAACATCTGCGATCCCGCGGCGGTGGCCGAATCGATGAAGGGACACGACGCGGTCGTTCACTTCGCCGCTGAGAGCCACGTGGACCGTTCGATCGACGGCTCGGAGGACTTCATCCTGACCAATTGCTTCGGCACCAACGTGGTCATCGACACGGCCCGCAAGCTCGACATGGGTCGCGTTCTGCACATCGGCACCGACGAGGTCTACGGATCAGTCGAAGTGGGCTCGTCGCTCGAAACCGACCCGCTCGAGCCGCGTTCGCCGTACTCGGCGTCGAAGGCCGGGTCGGATCTCATCGCTCTCGCTTACCATCACACGCACGGCACGCCCGTGTTGGTGACTCGCTGCACAAACAACTTCGGCCCTTACCAGTACCCCGAAAAGGCGATTCCGCTCTTCACCACGAATCTGATCGACGGCAAGAAGATTCCGCTCTACGGCGACGGTCTGAACGAACGCGACTGGCTGTTCGTCGACGACCACTGTTCGGGCGTGCACCTCGTGTTGACGAAGGGCACGGTCGGCGAGATCTACAACATCGGCGCCGGCAACGAGACCCCGAACCGCGTGCTTGTCGACAAACTGCTCGGCATCTTCGGTGTCGGCGAAGAAATGGTGCAGTACGTGGAAGACCGCAAGGGCCATGATCGTCGCTATTCGGTCAACATCGACAAGATCACCGCACTCGGCTGGAAGAAGAAGCGCACGCTCGACGAGGCCCTGGCCGAGACCGTCCAGTGGTACCGCGACAACCGCTGGTGGTGGGAGCCGCTCAAGGGCAAGAAGTGAAGGTTCTCGTCACCGGAGCATCCGGGCAACTGGGAACCGAGCTCGTCGAGGTCTTCGCGCGTGCGGGTCACGTAGTCGTGGCCACCACGCACCAGTCGCTCGACATCTGTGATGCGGCAGCGGTTGCCACTCTCGTCGAGGCCGAGCACCCCGACTGGATTCTCCATGGCGCGGCCTGGACCGCGGTCGATGCGTGCGAGTCGGATCCCGACCGCGCCGAGGCGGTGAACGGCGGGGGAACCCGCAACATCGTCGCGGCGGCCCAGCGTGTCGGTGCACGCGTGTTGTACGTGAGTACCGACTACGTGTTCGACGGAACGAAGACCGGCCCCTACGTCGAATCCGACGCAACGAATCCGCAGTCTGCGTACGGCGCGTCGAAACTGTCGGGAGAGCGGGCGATGCGCCCGAACGATCTCATCGTTCGCATCTCGTGGGTGTGTGGCTATCACGGCAACAACATGGTGAAGACCATCCTGCGCATCGCCGCAGCGCAACCGACGCTCGCATTCGTCGACGACCAGGTTGGCCACCCGACGTTCGCCGACGACGCCGCAGTCGGAATGCTCGCGCTCGTCGAGGCGGGTGCCTCAGGTGTCTTTCACCTCACCAACCAGGGTGCGGTCAGCTGGTGCGGGTTTGCCCGTGCGGTTCTCGAGGCAGCCGGTGACGACCCAACGCGTGTCGCTGCCATTTCGACGGCCGATCTCCAACCGCCGCGGCCGGCGAAGCGGCCCGCGAATTCGGTGCTCGACAACTCCGCTTTGCGTGCCGGGGGTTTCGTGATGCTCGACGACTTCCGTGTGCCGTTGGCGCGTTTGGTGAAGCGCCTGCTGGCAGACTGACCCGATGCGTGGCATCGGCACGATCACGAACTTCCTCACGATTGTCGGTGGAACCGTGGTTGGCCTCGCGGTGGGCCGTTACATCGCCGACCAGATGCGCACGACCATCGAACAAGCAGTCGGCATGGTGACAATCGTGCTCGGTATTTCCACCGCGGCACAGTCCGACAACATCGTGTTTCCGCTCGTCAGCGTCGTCCTGGGTGGCATCATCGGTGAGGCGATCCGAATCGAGCACGGTTTCTCCGTCCTTGGTCACTGGGTCAAGGCGCGAGCCGAGTCTGCGCTCGCGAGTCGATCACGGGAGACGACGTTTCATCCGCGCTTCGTCGAGGGATTCGTCACCGCGACGTTGCTCTTCTCGATCGGACCGATGTCGATTCTCGGGTCTATCGACGACGGTCTCGGTCGCGGTGCGCAGATCCTCATCGTCAAGTCGGCACTCGACGGCTTGGTTTCGATTCTCTTCGCCGCCACCATGGGATGGGGTGTCGCGCTGAGTGCGTTCGTGGTGGCCGCGTATCAGGCCGTGATGACGCTGAGTGCTTCGGGCCTCGATGCGATTCTCGACGACCGAATGGTGCACGAGATGAGCGCGACCGGCGGCATCATGGTTCTCGGAATCGGCCTGCGCTTCATGGACGTGAAGCCGATCCGGGTCGGCAGTTTGTTACCGGGGCTTGCGATCGCCCCGGTACTTGTTGCGCTGTTTGCTCGCTGAGCCGTTGCGCGGTCCGGCCGACTGACCGGGGCCGTCGCTGCGACGCTGTTCGCCGCCTGCATCGTTGCGGCGCGGTGAAGAGCCCTTGTATGAACGGGGTCCCTTGTTGGGTCCGTTACGACGGCCGTTGCGGGGCCCGTTCGGGCGCTCCGCCCTGTTGCGCTCGGGCGCGGGGTGCATGTCGATCTTTCCCGTTTCGACGAACACACGATCACCGGGGGCGAGCTCGGCGAGGAACGGGTGGTTCGGTGCGACCTTCGTCGTGGTGGGGAAGATGCCGGCCTGCTTCGTGAGCGCACGTACCGAGCGACGCTGCTTGTCGGTCATCAGGGTGACGACGGTGCCGGACGCGCCGGCACGCGCGGTGCGGCCCGAGCGGTGCAGGTACGCCTTGTGCTCTTCGGGCGGGTCGGCATGGATGACGAGGCTCACGTCGTCGACGTGGATGCCGCGAGCGGCGATGTCGGTGGCGACCAGCGTGTCGGCGCGACCCGCGGCGAAGGCCGCGAGGTTGCGGGCGCGGGCTGATTGCGAGAGGTTGCCGTGCAGTTCGACCGAAGGCACGCCGGCCTTCATCAACTGCTCGGTCAGCCTTGCTGCGCCGTGCTTTGTGCGGGTGAAGACGAGCGTCTTGCCGGGTGCCGCGCACAGATCCTTGAGGATCCCGACGCGGTCGGCGTTGTCGATATGGAGAACGTGGTGCGTCATCGCATCGACAGGTGAATCGGCCGGGTCGACTTCATGGGTGACCGCATCGACGAGGAAGCGGTCGACGAGTCGGTCGATGCCACGGTCGAGGGTCGCCGAGAAGAGAAGACGCTGCGAGCCGCGCGGTGTCGCGGCGAGGATCTGCTCGACGTGCTGGAGGAAGCCCAATTCGGCCATGTGGTCGGCCTCGTCGAGGACCGTGATCTCGACTTCGGAGAAGTCGACGTTGCGCGATTCCATGTGGTCGACGAGACGGCCGGGGCATGCGACGACGATGTCGACGCCCTTGCGCAACGCATTCAACTGCCCGCCGTAGCCGACGCCGCCGTAGATGGTGGTTGTGAACATGCGCAGGCTGCGCGCGAGGGGCATGATCACTTCGTTCACCTGGTTGGCGAGTTCGCGCGTCGGCACGAGAATCAGCGCGCGCGGCTTGTTGGCCTTGCGCGGCTTGTTCGACTCGGCGAGACGAGTGAGCAACGGCAACGAGAAAGCGAGAGTCTTGCCCGAACCGGTGCGGCCACGGCCGAGAACGTCACGTCCCGCGAGTGCATCGGGAATTGCCGCCGCCTGAATGGGAAACGGAACGAGGATTCCTTGTTCCGCCAGGTGGTTCTTCAGCGTGCGGTGAAGATCGAGGTCGTCGAAAGACGACGCAAGAGAAGACGAGATTGACATTTGGGGGCTCCGAACCGGGGGGACTGTGCCACGGACGCCGGTACGCACCCATGGGGACTCGCAGACGACCTGCGAGACGGTCATCCTACCGTGACAATCGACGAAAAATGGCGATGCGGCGCAATTTCGTGTTCGATGACTCCATGGCTTCCTTTCTCGATGGTGCGATGGATGCATTGGTGGTGCCCGGTTTCAGTCGTATCGGTTATGCGGTGCGGTCTCGTTCGTTCACGCAACTCACCGAAATGTCGCTGTCGGGCAAGACGGTGGTTCTCACCGGGCACACCTCGGGACTCGGCTTTGCTGCAGCGAAGCAGATGCGTGCGATGGGTGCCGACCTCGTACTCGTCGGGCGCGATGCCGAACGCAGCACGCGCGCTGGCGACGACGTACGCAATGTCGTCGGCGACGGTTCGGTCGACGTGATGGTGGCCGACATGGGTGACCTCGATGCGGTTGCGGCGGTCGCGACGAGCATCGGCGCAACCCGCGCACGTGTCGACGTCGTGGTGCACAATGCGGGCGCCCTGTTGAAGACGCGCGAGCGCACTTCCGCAGGCCACGATCTCACCATGGCCGTTCACGTGTACGGGCC
>DAINNS010000146.1:0-4443 GCA_036735765.1 Ilumatobacteraceae bacterium
TCGAATCCGCGCCTACATCCGCTGGAACGCGGCGGTCATGGTGATCCGCGCCAACAGCCGCGCCGAAGGAATCGGCGGCCATCTCTCGACGTTCGCATCGTCGGCATCGCTGTACGAGATCGGCTTCAACCACTTCTTCCGCGGCAAGGACGATGGTCAGGCCGGTGACCACATCTACTTCCAGGGCCACGCGGCGCCCGGCGTTTATGCGCGCGCGTTCCTCGAGGGTCGCCTCAGCGCCGACGACCTCGACCACTTCCGTCGCGAGATCGGTCGCGGTGGACGCGGACTGTCGAGCTACCCGCACCCACGTCTCATGCCCGACTTCTGGGAGTTCCCCACCGTGTCGATGGGTCTCGGGCCGATCACTGCGCTGTACCACGCACGATTCAACCGTTACCTCTTGAACCGCAAACTCGACGACACGTCGGCCAGCCGCGTGTGGGCGTTCCTCGGCGACGGCGAATGCGACGAACCCGAAACACTGGGTGCCGTGTCCCTCGCATCGCGCGAGCACCTCGACAACCTCATCTTCGTCGTGAACTGCAACCTGCAGCGTCTCGATGGTCCGGTGCGCGGCAACGGCAAGGTCATCCAGGAACTCGAGGCGTCGTTCCGCGGCGCGGGCTGGAACGTCATCAAGGTCATCTGGGGTTCGAAGTGGGATGACCTGCTTGCCCGAGACGTCGATGGCGTGCTGTTGAACAAGATGAACGACACGGTCGACGGCGAGTACCAGCGCTATTCGGTCGAAGGCGGTGCGTACATCCGCGAAAACTTCTTCGGACCCGATTCACGCCTGCGCCAGATGGTTGCGCACTTGTCGGACGACGATCTCGTCAACCTGCCACGCGGCGGCCACGACTACCGCAAGTTGTATGCCGCGTTCCGTGCGGCGCAGGAGAACCTCGGTTCGGGTCGTCCGACGGCGATCCTGTGCAAGACCATCAAGGGTTGGACACTCGGCCCGGGCTTCGAGGGCCGCAACGCGACGCACCAGATCAAGAAGATGACCACCGACCAGTTGCGCACCCTGCGCGAACGTCTGCATCTCGAAGACGAGATTCCCGACAGCGCACTCGAGGCCGACGAGCCTCCGTACTACCGACCCTCCGAGCAGAGCGTCGAGTACCAGTACATGATGGAGCGCCGGCGCGCGCTCGGCGGAACGATTCCGAAGCGCGTCGTCGCCAACCGCCGCCCGCTCACTCTGCCGGCGAGCGATTCGTTCACCGAACTCAAAGCCGGGAGTGGCGACCAGGCCGTCAGCACGACGATGGGTTTCACGCGCCTCCTGCGCAGCCTGACACGCGACGACAACTTCGGCCCTCGCGTGGTTCCCATCGTTCCCGACGAGGCGCGCACGTTCGGCATGGACTCGCTGTTCCGCGAACTGCGTATCTACGCAAGCCAGGGCCAGAAGTACGAACCGGTCGACCATGCGCTTCTCATGTCGTACGCCGAGTCGTCGGACGGACAGATTCTGGAAGAGGGAATCACCGAAGCCGGGTCGATGTCGTCGTTCATCGCTGCAGGTACCAGCTACTCGACACGTGGCGTGCCGATGGTGCCCTTCTACACCTTCTATTCGATGTTCGGTTTCCAGCGCGTCGGCGATCTCATCTGGCAAGCGGCCGACGCGCGCACGCGCGGATTCCTCATGGGTGCGACGGCCGGTCGAACCACACTTCTCGGCGAGGGCCTGCAGCACCAAGACGGCCACAGCCTCGTGCTCGCCAGCACCGTGCCACCTTGCCAGGCGTACGACCCGGCATTCGCTTACGAAATGGCGGCGATCGTCGAAGAGGGCATCAACCGCATGTACGGGGCCAACCCCGAAGACATCTTCTATTACGTCACTCTCTACAACGAGAACTACGTGATGCCGGCGATGCCCGCGCACGTGACGAACGACGACATCACGCGCGGCCTCTACAAGTTCGCCGACGCACCTACCGACGCCAAGGTCAAGGCGGCGATCGTGTTCTCGGGTTCCGCGCACTCCGCAGCGCGTGCCGCGGCCGACGACCTGCTCACCCACTTCGGAGTCGGTGTCGAGTTGTGGTCGGCGACGTCGTACAAGACGCTTCGTGAGGAAGCCCTCGAATGCGAACGCATCGCGCGCCTGAACCCCGACCACCCGCCGGCAACGCCGTTGGTTTCACGGCTGCTCAACAACGCCGCGGGACCGATCGTTGCGGTCAGCGACTTCATGCGCATCGTCCCCGAACAAGTCGCCCGTTTCGTGACCGATCGTCGTTTCACACCGCTCGGCACCGACGGCATGGGACGCAGCGATACCCGCGAGGCGCTGCGTCGTCACTTCGAGATCGACACCGCGAACATCGTGGTCACGGTGCTCCACTCGCTCTGTCAGGACGGCCTCGTGCCGGTCGAGACGGTGAGCAAGGCACTCGCCATGTACCAGTTGTCACCGGGCACGCCTGCGCCGTTCTTCGAACACTGAGTAGATTCGCTGCCGATGGGAACGCTCTACATCACCGGCGACACGGCCGCCGACAAACTGCTGAACGCGAACGGAACGGCGCTGTTGATCGGGATGCTGCTCGACCAGCAGGTTCCGATGGAGTGGGCTTTCAACGGGCCCGCGACGTTGAAGAAGCGGCTCGGACATCTCGACCCGAAGAAGATCGCCGCGATGGATGTCGATGAGTTCGTGGCAGTGTGTTGCGAGAAGCCGGCGGTGCACCGCTTCCCTGCTGCGATGGGCCGTCGCATCCACGAACTGTGCGGGATCATCGCCACCCAATACAAGAACAAGGGTGAGAACATGTGGGCCGGCGTCACCGACGCAAAGGAACTCACCGCGCGCCTTCGCGTGTTGCCCGGTTTTGGCGAGGAAAAGGCACAGATCTTCATCGCACTGCTCGGCAAGCGCATGGGCGTGAAGCCGCGCAACTGGAAAACCGAAGCCGGAGTCTTCAGCGACGAGAACCCGCGCACCGTCGCCGACATCACCTCACCCGAGACGCTTCTCCTCGTGCGCAGTTGGAAAAAGGCGGAAAAGGCCGCCGACCGCGACAAGCAGTCACGCCCGCTCAAGAAGGCCGCAAAGACCGCCAAATGACGATCCTCGTCACCGGCGGCGCCGGCTACATCGGTTCGCACACCGTGCGTTCGCTGCGCGAGGCGGGCCGTGAAGTTGTCGTGCTCGATTCGCTCGAGATGGGCCACACCGAGTCACTTCTCGGCGCCGATCTCGTCGTCGGTGACATCGCTGACTTCGACCTTGTCGTGAACCTCTGCCGTGAACGCGGGGTGAAGAGCGTCATCCATTTCGCCGCCTACAAGAGTGTCGGCGAATCGATGACCGATCCGTTCCGGTACTTCTCGAACAACGTCAACGGTTCGACGATGCTCATCGAGGCCGTCGCCGCCGCGGGTGTCGATCAGTTCGTCTTTTCGTCATCGGCAGCGGTCTACGGCAGTCCCGAGCGCGTGCCCGTGACCGAGGATCTGCCGACGCGCCCCGAAAGCGTGTACGCCGAGACGAAGCTGATGATCGAACACGTGCTGCGGTGGGTCGGCGAAACCCGCGGTCTGCGCAGCGTGTGCCTGCGCTACTTCAACGCCGCGGGAGCCTCGTTCGACTCGCGCATCGGCGAGGATTGGTCGGTGACGACCAACCTCGTACCGATTGTCATGAAGGCAACGCTCGGCAAACGTCCACCCCTTGAAATCTTCGGCCGCGACTATCCAACTCGTGACGGCACGGGCGAACGCGACTACATCCACGTCGTCGATCTCGCCGAGGGTCACGTGAAAGCGCTCGATTACCTCGACGCCGGTAAGCCATCTCTTGCCTGCAACCTCGGAACCGGTAAAGGCAGCACCGTCCTCGAGGTGCTCGCTGCCACCGAGCGCATCTCGGGCCGCGAAGTGCCGCATGTGTTCTCGCCGCGTCGCGCCGGTGACCCGGCGATCGTCTTCGCTGATCCGTCGCTCGCCGAACGTGCACTCGGCTGGAAGGCGCGCCACGGCATCGAAGAGATACTGCAAACCGCATGGACGTGGCACAGCACGCACGTCGACGGCTACTGAGAATCAACCACCCGAGCGTTGGCGGTCGAGCCAGCCGAGGAGAATTGCCAACGCGCGCGGGTCATGGCGCAGGCGGTGGCCCGCTCCGGGAATGACGCGCAGTTCGGCTGCACCGTGTGCCTGTGCGAGAACACGGGCGTCGGCTGCGGGAACGCTTTCGTCGTCGTCGCCGTGCAGTACCAACAGTGGCCGCGGAGCGAAGCGGCGTGCCGCGTCGATCGGCCGGAAGCGCCGCAGCTCACGCGTCCATTCGTCGAAGTTCGGCGGGAATCCCGCGCGACGGATTGCTCCGATTTCGCGCGCATGTTCGAGGAAACGTCGCGGTTGTTCCGCCCAGTCGTCGAAGTCGGCTCGGCCGCTCAGCGCGGCGCAACCCTCGAC
>DAINNS010000147.1:0-4441 GCA_036735765.1 Ilumatobacteraceae bacterium
AAACCCTGCACCGAGCCGTCCCCCCCGACACGGCGCGCACGAGCCCGCCGTGCAAAGAAACCGACCATGCCCGATCAGTTCCGGCCGGCGTCTTCGTACGCCGCAACGATGTCGGCGACGATACGGTGACGCACCACGTCACCTTTGCCGAGATGCACGAATGCAAGGCCATCGATACCGGTGAGGATTCGCTCGAGATCGGTGAGGCCACTCTTTCCCTGGGCAACGTCGACCTGCGTCATGTCCCCCGTGACGACGACACGCGAATTGAAACCGATTCGGGTGAGAAACATCTTCATCTGTTCCGGCGTGGTGTTCTGCGCCTCGTCGAGAATGATGAAAGAGTTGTTCAGGGTTCGCCCGCGCATGAAGGCGAGCGGCGCAACTTCGATTGCTTGGCGCTCGACGAGACGAGCCGCCGCCTCGGGCTCGAGCATGTCGTACAACGCGTCGTAGAGCGGACGGAGATAGGGGTCGATCTTCGCCATCAGGTCACCCGGAAGGAACCCGAGTCGCTCGCCCGCTTCGACAGCGGGTCGTGTGAGGATGATTCGTTGCACCTGTTTGGCCTGCAACGCCTGCACGGCCATTGCCACGGCGAGCCAGCTCTTGCCCGTTCCGGCGGGGCCGATGCCGAACGTAATGACGTTCTCGCGGATCGCGTCGACATACCGTTTCTGGC
Organism: Ilumatobacteraceae bacterium; assembly: GCA_036735765.1. Lineage (GTDB taxonomy): Bacteria > Actinomycetota > Acidimicrobiia > Acidimicrobiales > Ilumatobacteraceae > F1-20-MAGs119. The sequence continues at coordinate 683 of DAINNS010000147.1, forward strand.
CCGCGGTCTTGGGTTTGACGGTGCGACCCTTGGCAACCCGCACGATCTCATCGGAAAGGACAACACTGGGGCTCTGGTCACTGCGCACCATGTCGATCGATCGGCCGACCACCAACTCATCGAGAGTTTCACCGCGTTGAAGTAGTCGAACCAATTCTTCGAAGAGCTTTCCGACAACCTCGGTTCGACCACCCTCGAGATGAATCACGTTGCCTCTCACCGACATGTCGGTTTCGGGAAACGCCCGCTCGACCATCCGTAGGTTGCCGTCACGCTGGCCAAGCAGATCGGCCATCAAGTGGGCGCCGGGAACGACGACGTCAACCGACCGGGCGCTGGAGAACGTGTTCGACATCTGCCCCATCACGGTAGCGGGGCGGCGTGGGGAAACTGATCGCGTAGTACCTCTGCACCGAAATAGGCACCAATTCTGCGTCCGAGACCATCCGCGCGAGACGCAACAACAGCTCTGCCGAGCCTCCCGACTCTCGTGGCTGGTTCACCTCGGGCGTGTCGAAGACGAGCAGGGCACCTTCCTCGGCCTCGACGGCAAGGCAATGCTGTCCGAGGTGAACGACCGCCCCTCGCGCCACATAGTCGGGGTCGACGACCGCCCACACCACGTAGTGGACCTGACCGGCAGCCAAACGATCCGGGTAGTGGCGGGCAAAGAAATGCTCGGACAACCAGCGCGTCGCCCTGACGTCGGTCGAGATCACGGTCATCGCAACCGGAAGGTCTGCTTCCCACACGACCCACACCCTGTTGACGGGCGAACGCAATTGGGTCGAGAACTCGAACCGATCAAGCATCTCGTGTGTCACGGTGCTCTCGACCACCGGCAAATACGCACGCGCGTACAACGTCCACAAACGGTCGATCAGCGTCGGGTCGGCTATCGCGGAATGTCGGGTGACGTGCATGGGAGGCTCAAGTCGGGTCAACCTCCGCCCACGAAGAGATTAGTTGATCCACCCCCGCAAAAGCGTGCATGTGTACGCTCGAAAGCCAGTGCGCACAAGCTTTTCACGTATTGCATGGCTTCTCGTCTTTACCGGCCTGGTCGGCGGAATCCTGCATGCACTGGTCGACAACCAGGGCGCCAACGACGTGTTCTACCTCGCGGCGACAATCCAACTTGCCGTTGGCGTCTTTGCCGGTCTGGCCACACACCGACCTCCCGCCGCGACATGGTCGTTCGTCTTGGCAATCGCCGTCTTTTCGACGGCCGCACAAATTCTCGATGCCGCGGGTGACGGCACCGGCTGGCGCATCGCATCGGAAGCCGGATTCCTCGCCGTTCAGGTGACGCTCGCCATCGCACTTCTCTTCGTCACGGTTCGTCGCAGTGGAAACTCGCTCGTGCGTTCTCTCGGCGATGCCCTGATCGTCGCCCTCGGCACGTGGCTTCTCATCTGGGTTCTGCTCATCCAACCGTCGATCGATGCAATCGTCGAGCCCAACATCGTCACGGGCCTGCGTGGCATCACCCTCGCCACCAGCACCGTGGTTCTGTTCCTCCTCGTTTCGCTTCTGTTCTCCGACGCCAACCGCACTGCTGCCGTGTGGTTGCTTTCCGGAGCCATCGGTTTTTCGCTCGTCGGCGACCTGCTGTACGCGATCGACAAGTCCGGCCATCTCGACGTGGCGGGTCGCATTGGAAATGCCCCGTACGTGGCGTCGCTCTTCCTCGCGTCAGCGACATTCCTCCACCCGTCGGTACGCGGTCTCAATCAGCGGGGTTCCATCCGCCTGCGACGTCCGCTCTTCGGCAGACTCGTGCTCACGACGCTCGCCCTCATCGTTCCCGTCGTGCTCGTTTCATTGGTCGACCCGGCCGACCGGCTCGATCGTGTCGTGCGCACCGTGTCGCTGTTCGTTCTCGCAGCAGCGGTCACCGCACGGGTCATCCAAGCGGTACGGGACAACGCGCGTTCCCAGGCGGTGCTCGTCGAAATGGCCCAGACCGACCCGCTGACGGGCCTGCCCAATCGCAATCTGATGCTGGATCACATCACCGACTCGCTCGAACGTTCGTGGCGGGCGGACAAGCGTCCGACCGTGCTCTTCATCGACGTCGACCGGTTCAAGAACATCAACGACTCGCTTGGACACGGCGCTGGCGACGACGTCCTACAGGCCGTTGCGCGACGGCTGCGAAACACGCTTCCCGATCGTGCGCGTGTCGGTCGTATCAGCGGTGACGAATTCGTTGTGGTCGATCCCGAATCCCGAACCGCCGCCGACGCGATGCAACTCGCCGAACGTGTTCTCGCGGCGTTCCACGAGCCCTTGCAGGTGCAGCAAGGCGACGTTTTCGTCTCGGCGAGCATCGGCGTCGCTCTTGCTTCACCCACCGGCTCATTGACGGCCGAAGAGCTCTTGCGCAACGCCGACACCGCGATGTACCGCGCCAAGGACGCGGGCCGCAACTGCATCGCCGTCTTCGACGATTCGATGCTCGAACGCGTGACACAGCGCCTCTCCATCGAAACCGCGCTCTACCGCGCCCTCGAGCGTCGCGAGTTGCGCCTCGTCCACCAGCCGATCATCGACATCCAACTCGGCGATGTGGTGGGCTTCGAGGCGTTGATGCGCTGGGAACAAGAAGACGGCACCACCGTGTCTCCCGCCGAGTTCATCCCCATCGCGGAAGAGACCGGAATCATCGTTCCGATCGGCGCATGGGCCCTGCTCGAGGCACTGTCCCACCTTCGCGAGTGGATCGATCGTGGAGTGTGCCCTGATTCCGCCTCGATGTCGGTGAACGTGTCACCGCGCCAACTTCACGACCCCAACTTCACTGCGGTCGTCAGCGAGGCTTTGACCCGGTCCCGAATCGAACCGCGCCAACTCTGGCTCGAGGTGACCGAGGGTGTGATGATCGCGGAGCCCGAACAGGCGTTGTCGACATTGCGTCGCCTCAACTCACTCGGCGTGAGGGTCGCCATCGACGACTTCGGTACCGGCTATTCGTCGCTCTCGCTTCTGCAACGCTTCCCCATTCAGCGTCTGAAAATCGACCGGGCGTTCATTTCGGGCCTCGCCGACGACGTGAACTCACGATCGCTCGTGAAAACGATCATCGCGATGGGCGATGCGCTCGGCCTCGACACGGTGGCCGAGGGAGTCGAGAGCATCCGACAGCTGCAGTCGCTCGCCGACCTGCGTTGCGCAAAAGCGCAGGGCTTCCTCATCTCGCATCCGGTTCATCCCGATGCAATGGAGTCCACGCTCGCCGCTCTCGAGCGGTTCACCAACTGGCCGCGTTTGCGCTGAATCTCAGCGATCGCGCAAGAAGGGAAATCGTTCGCGCGTCTCGACGACGGCTTCGTGCGAAACTTCCGCATAGAGAATCGTTTCGGTGTCGCCCGCCTCGGCGAGATTCTCACCGAACGGACCAACGAAGCGGGATCCCCCGCCGTAGACCAGCGAACCACCGGTCCCGACACGGTTCACCCCGACCACGTAGGCCTGGTTCTCGATTGCACGCGCATTGAGCAACGTCGTCCAGTGTGCGGCACGCGAAGCGGGCCAGTTCGCGGGGACGATGAAGAGATCGGTCGAATCCGCCAGCGACCAGAAATGGTCGGCAAAACGCAGGTCGTAACAAACGAATGCACTGACGGCCACCCCCTCGATGTCGAGGGTGAGATGACCAGTACCGGCACGGAAGAACCTGTCCTCACCCCCGTACGTGAACGGGTGGATCTTTTCGTACCGGTGGACTTCGCCGTTCGGGCCCGCGATGACCAAGGT
>DAINNS010000148.1:0-3695 GCA_036735765.1 Ilumatobacteraceae bacterium
AGAACTTGAAGCCCTTCTCGTGGTCGTACTTGTCGGCCGCGCGCATCAGGCCGATATTGCCTTCCTGAATGAGGTCTTGGAGCTGCAGATCCTTGCCGTCGTAGCGTCGCGCGATCGAGACGACGAGACGCAGGTTGGCTTCGACCATCTGGTCTTTTGCCTCGGCACCCGCCTTCATCGCCCGCCTCAATGCCTGTTTCTCGGCGACGCTTGCGTTGCCCTCGCGCAGCTTCTGCTCCGCGACCTGACCGTCCTTGATCAGCTTGCCGAGTCGGCGTTCGTCGTCGGCCGTCAGCAGGTCGTGCTTGCCGATGTCGTTCAGGTATTGACGCATGGCGTCAGACCCGCGTTCCGTCACGGCCATGCCCAGCCCCCCATGTGCACAACACTAGAACGAATGCGGACGGCCCCGTGACAGCCTCAGCGCGGCGAGCGAAGTCAGGCGACGTCGTCGGTGACGTTGTTCGACTGCAACCACCCGAGAAGGAATGCGGCCGCGGAATCACCATCGGGTGATTCAAGTTGCTCGAGATGCAGACGGGCATCGCGGTCGGTTCGCAGGATGTCGGGGTCGGTGACGCCACGTCGCGCGGCGAGGCCACGCCGTACGGCCGCTGATATGAGATTGAACGCCTCGGCGCGGCCGTTTGCATCGATGTCGACGACGACGGCACGTTCGAGCACTTCGCGCGCCTCCGGATCGGCGGCATCGATCGCCGACTCGACCGAACCACCCGACTCGGCAACCGCCAGGAACGCCCGGCGCATGACGTCGGTCGGAAACAGTTCGGCCACCAACCACGGTGCGATCGAGTCCCAACTCTGCAACAGAATCGCAATGGCGGCGAACTCGGCGTTTTCCCGCGTGCCTGCGTCGCGTTTGGTGGCCGCCTCGATGCGCGGGTTGCGTTCGCGCCGCTCGACGCGTGGCACGACGTCGCTGACGGGCAGACCCGTGTGCGTGGCCACCTGGCCCGCGTAGATCTTGCGGACGTTCACGTTCGGATGTTCGTTGATGACCGCGATCGCCCGCTCGGCGGTTCGGGCCCGTTCTTCCGGCGTGCGCGCGGGGTTCGCATCGAGCACCCGCTGCAATCGGAAACCGAGGAAGGACTGCGCACCGTCGATTGCGGTCCGCAGCGCATCGGGATCGGTCTGGGCAAGTTCGCCCGGATCCTTGCCCTTCGGAAACTGGGCGACGCTGACGCTGACCTCGTACTTGGCTTCCCATTCGTAGAAACGTTCCGCCGCCCCCTGGCCTGCCGCGTCGGCATCGAACGCAAGCACGACTTTGTTGGCGAAGCGCTTCAGGATGCGCACGTGCTCTTCGGTGAGGGCCGTGCCGCAGGTCGCAACGGCTCGCGGGATACCGGCTCGGTGGAAACCGATGACGTCGGTGTAGCCCTCGCAGATGATCACCTGGTCGGAACGCACAACGTCAGCCTTTGCCCAGTTGAGTCCGTAGAGCGTTCGCGACTTCGAGTAGATCGGCGTCTCGGGCGAGTTCTTGTACTTTGCCGGGTCGGTGCTACCAGGCAGGATGCGGCCACCAAAAGCAAGGACATCACCCGCGTCGGAAACGATCGGGAAGAGAATTCGCGCACGGAAGGCGTCTTGCATCTTGCCGCGTTTGTTCGTGAAGGCCAGACCGCAGTCACGCAACACGTCCTGAGTCACACCGTGGTCCTTCGCCAGGGCGAGAGCGAGTGAGTCCCAGTCGTCGGGCGCCCAGCCCAGTCTGAACTGCCGCGCAACGTCGCCTGCAAGACCACGACTCCGCAGATAGTCGCGTGCCGCCCGTGCGTCGGCGCCATTCAGCAACCGATCGTGGTACCAGTCGGCTGCCGCCGACATTGCCTCGACCAGCTTCTTGCGACGCTGGCGGTCTTTGGACTCGGTTCCCGAGGTGTAGGTGAGTTGATAGCCGTACTTGCCCGCCAACGACTCGATCGCGCCGACGAAGTCGAGATGTTCGATGTCTTGCACGAATCGAAAGATGTCGCCCGAGGCTCCACAACCAAAACACCGGTAACGCGCGGTCTCTTCGCGGACGTTGAACGACCCGGACTTCTCGGCGTGGAACGGACACAGCCCAACCCAGTTACGCCCGACACGGCGCAGAGCGACGTAGCTCTGGACTACTTCGACGATCGAAATTCGCTGGCGCAGCGCCTCGATGTCGTCGCCGGAAATCGCCATGCGGCGAGTGTAGTTGCCACTTCTCGGTGCACTCCTCGAGGGTTCTCGGTGTGAAAAAGCTCGAAAAGCGCGACGTGGCGCACCGAAAACCCTAGAGGGATTCGTCCGGCCACTGCGGGGCCGCGTGCGGATGCATCCGCGTGTGACGCAACGACCAAAGGATCGACACCAAGAGCACGATCGCGATGACCGCAAGCGAGATGAACGTCGGCAGGTGCCACCACGGTGAAATCGACATCTTCACGCCGACGAAGATGAGAATCGCCGCAATTCCCTGCTCCAGGTACTCGAAGCGGTGGCGGATGTCGGCGAGCACGAAGTACAACGCGCGCAGGCCGAGAATCGCAAAGGCGTTCGACGAGAAGGCAATGAACTGTTCGCGGCTGATTGCAAGAACAGCGGGCACCGAATCGACTGCGAACAACAAGTCGGTGAGTTCGATGAGGACGAGCACGGCGAGGAGCGGCGTCGCGACGCGGCGGCCGAGGTGCCGGGTGACGAGCTTCTGGCCATCCAACTGATCGACACTGGGAACGAACCGATGGAACAGTTTCATCGGCTTGCTGTCGGCCGGATCGAACTCGTCGTCCCCCTTGAACAACTTCGCGCCGGTCCAGAGCAGGAACACCCCGAACAACACCATCGTGAACTCGAAACGTTCGATCACCGCGACGCCGGCCAGGATGAACCCCAGTCGCATCGCGAGTGCACCGAAGATTCCCCAGAACAACACGCGGTGCTGGTACTGCTCGGGAACCCTGTAGTGCGTGAGGATCACCGACCACACGAAGACGTTGTCGATGCTGAGACTCTTCTCGATGAGGTAAGCGCTGAGGTACTCACCCGTCGCGGACCCACAGTATTCGGCGAGGATGAACAGTGAGAACGCCAGACCGATCGAGATCCACACCAACGATTCGACGAGTGCGCGTCGTGTGGACATGACGTGCGAATTGCGGTGTACCACCAACAGGTCGACGAGCAGCAGCACGCCGATGAGAACGCTGAGAAAAACCCAGACCCCCACCCCGACGTCGAGCGAGACGAACGAGCTCGACTCCGAGGCGGCGATCATTTGTACGGGTGAACCCGACTACTTGGTTTCACTGGTGAGGCCACCGAGCACGGCTTGTGCTGCCGACAGACGGGCGATCGGCACGCGGAACGGCGAGCAGCTGACGTAGTTGAGTCCGGCGGCATAGAAGAGCCCGATCGACTCGGGATCGCCACCGTGCTCACCGCAGACACCCAACTTGAGGTCACGCTTCACCTTGCGACCGCGCTGGGCGGCGAGGTGCACGAGTTCGCCGACACCCGACTGATCGATCGTCTCGAACGGGTTGCGCTTCAGCAGTCCGGCCTCGAGATAGGCCGGCATCATGCGGCTTTCCACGTCGTCGCGGCTGAAGCCGAACGTCAGCTGGGTGAGATCGTTGGTGCCGAAACTGAAGAAGTCGGAGACCTCGGCAAGTTCGTCGGCGCGCACGGCGGCACGC
>DAINNS010000148.1:3705-4434 GCA_036735765.1 Ilumatobacteraceae bacterium
CCATCGTGCCAATGGTGACCTTCGGCCGCGAAACTTGCTTGCCCTTTGCCTTCGGTGCCGGCTTCGTGGCGTTCTCGCGCAACACTTCCTCGACCCACGAGCGGGCGAGAGCCAACTCTTCGCGTGTGACGGTGAGCGGAATCATCACTTCGGCGACCGGCTTGTAGCCCTCGGCGGCCACCTGGTCGGCGGCCTCGAGAAGTGCTCGCACCTGCATCGCGTAGAGACCCGGCTTGATGACACCGAGACGCACACCACGGGTACCGATCATCGGGTTGAACTCCGACCAGCTTTCAGCGGCTTCGAGGAGCTTTTCCTCGACATGGCTGAGACCCGTGGTGGCCTTCTTGATTTCGAGTTCCGACACGCGCGGGAGGAACTCGTGCAACGGCGGGTCGAGCAGACGTACGGTGACGGGAAGACCCGACATCTCGCGGAAGATCGCGGCGAAGTCTTCCTTCTGCACCTTGCGCAACTCTTCGAGAGCAGCAGCCTCGGCTTCGGGGGTGTCGGCGAGAATCATGCGACGCACGACGGGCAGACGGTCGGGCGCGAGGAACATGTGCTCGGTACGACAGAGACCGATGCCTTCGGCGCCAAGTTCGCGGGCGTTCTTCGCGTCTTCGCCGGTGTCGGCGTTCGCTCGAACGGCCAACTTGCCCTTGCGGATCTGGGCGGCCCATTTCAGGATGATGTCGAATTCCTTCGGGGGCTTGGCGGCCTCGAGCT
>DAINNS010000149.1:0-4409 GCA_036735765.1 Ilumatobacteraceae bacterium
ACCAGATCGTGAGACCGAAGAGCGCTCCCCCGCCGACGATGAGGAGAACCGAGACGAGTGTGACGAGTCCGACTTCGGCGAGCACGGTCACACCCTAGTGAGATGCGACCTCACGGCGCGGCCAACCTGGTCGAGTTCGATGAGGAACGAGTCATGTCCGTGGGGCGAATCGATCTCGACGTACTCGGCGCTACCACCGTTGTCGTTGACAACTCGGGCGATCTCGCGTTGCTGGTAACTGGGGTACAGGATGTCGCTCCAGATGCCGACCGAGAGAACGGGCACCGTGATGCGCCGCGCGGCCGCGACGACTCCCCCGCGCCCGCGGCCGATGTCGTGGAGATCCATCGCCTTGCCGATGGTGAGGTAACTGTTCGTGTCGAATCGACGCACCAACTTGTCGCCGTGATGGTCGAGATACCGCTCGACTTCGAAGCGGTCCCACATCTCGATGCCACTCTTGTCGGCGTTGCCGTCGGCGAGCTCGCGACCGAACTTCTCGGAGAACACGTTGTCGCTGCGGAATGTGACCTGGGCAACCATTCGCGCGATGGCGAGACCTTCCCACGGTCCCTGGCCGGGCGCCGCGTCGTAGTAGTCGCCGCCATTCCACTTCGGGTCAAGGCGGATCGCGCGACGCCCGATGGCACCCCAAGCGATCTGTTGTGCACTGGCCTGCAGGCAAGTGGCGATGGGAATGATCGACCGCACGCGGTCGGGGAACATGACGGCCCATTCGAGAACTTGCATGCCACCCATCGACCCGCCAACGACGCTGTGCCACGTGCGCACGCCGAGATGGTCGGCAAGTCGAGCCTGTGCGCGCACGATGTCGCGAATCGTGATGACGGGAAACCGCGATCCGTAGGGCTTGCCGTCCTCGGGATGCGGTGACGCCGGGCCGGTACTGCCCTGACAACCGCCGAGCACGTTCGCGCACACGACGAAGCACTCCTCGGTGTCGATGGCACGACCCGGGCCGATGAGGCCCTCCCACCAGCCGGGTGTCGGGTGGCCGTCGTCGGCAGGGCCTGCGGCGTGTGAGTCACCGGTCCACGCGTGGCAGAGCAGGATTGCGTTCGAGGCGTCGGGGGCAAGGGTCCCCCAGGTTTCGTAGGCAACGGTCACGCCGTGGAGTGTCGACCCGACGTCGAGGGCCACAGCACGATCGACGGGCAACGAGAAGAACTTCCGCGTGCCGACGGGTTCACCCGCCCGCCACGCACCGCTCGCCGGATAATCGCGGTGACGACCTGACACTGTTCCTCCCTTCCGAAGCTCTCACGTTCTGACGCTGTGCTTGCAGTACGAGGGACGGGCCCGTTGCGGTTTCCCGCCACATCCCCAACCGTTGCCGGTTGAGCTGGCACCGTGGACCTACCCCGGTTGCCGGACCGGTTTCCCGGTCACTCGTGATGCTGAAGCAACACCATGTTACCCGTGCGCGACCCTGCGCCAACGGAACTTTTCGCAGGCCCGTTCGTGCCGTTATCTTGCGCCCGATGCCCGAGAACTTCCTCACGCCGCTCGCCGAAATGCGCCCGGCCCCCGGTGCGGGATTCGGGTCGTACGCGATTGCACCCATTCCCGCGGGCACCATCGTTGCCGCATTCGGCGGAACACTGATGGACCGGGAGACCTTCGACGGGCAGAACCCCGACCGTCGGTCACGTTCGATCCAGATCGATGACGATGCCTTTCTGCTCGGACCCATCGATCGCGAACCCGGCGACGCGCTCAACCACTCGTGCGATCCGAACTGTGGAATGGGTGGTGCGGCGCAGGTTGTCGCGATGCGCGACATCGCCGTCGGCGAGGCACTCACTTTCGACTACGCGATGTCCGACGGCAGTGACTACGACGAGTTTTCCTGTGCGTGCGGCACGGCCACGTGTCGCGGATCGGTGACCGGCGACGACTGGGCGCGTAGCGATCTCCAGCAGCGCTACGCGGGATATTTTGCCCCGTACATATCTCGACGCATCGCAGCGACGCGCGACGCGCGACGACTGTCGAAACACGACGTGGAAAACCTGATGAAAGCGATCGATGACGAGCCTCATGCGGCGCTTGCAGCTGCGATGCGGATTGCGTTGGGCAGGCCCCACGCCACCTTCGAGACGCTGGTACGCCTCGCTCCGATCGAAGCCACTTGGCGGAGTGGGGCGCTCGCGGGCCACGTCGCCGCCCTCGACCGGCTCGCGGCGACGCTCAACGAGATGCGGGGCTTCCCCGAGACCTGAGCGGTGTCAGCCGAGGACTGGTTGGGCGTGGCGCAGACGCTGGTCGAACCCGGCCTCTCCCGGCAGAAATCCGTTGCGGTCGGGCCACAGCAACTGCACCACCTCGAAGTTGCGACCCTTGTGCCACGACGCCGCGCTGGTGAAGAGGTGGCCGTGGTCCGACAGGTCGACTGCGACGAATTTTGCGCGCTGCTCACCGTCGAACAGGCCGACGACCTCGACGCCGATGCTGATTTTCTGGCCTGAGCCGACGATGTCGGCCACGAGGTCGAACAATCCACGACACGCCACCGGCGTCAGACCGAGAATCACCACCTCGGGCATCGCGAAAGCGGAAGGAAAGTTGACCGTGTACGAGTAGGTCGGCATCGGTGCACCATCTGCGGTCGTCGATGCGCCGGGCGGAACCGACTCGATGGCCCATCCGTTGGTCTCGACCATCCATGAGATCTTCTCGTCGTGCGGAATGTGGAAGTCGGGCAGGTCGGCGGTCATGGCAAGGGATCTCCGGGGAGCGACTCTCTCACAACGTGTCGAAGGCGTCGAGGTCGAGCGCGTGTTGTGCCGCCCGGGTGGCCATTGCGGCGAACATTGCCTCGCCTCGCTCGGTCGGAGTGACCACCATCGATGCCACGACCGCCATCACCAGACCCGCGAAACTCGCATGGGCGTACTCGCGCCAGAAGGTCGAGCGGTCGAGGACGACGTCGTAGGCGCGCATCGCCGTGAGATAGTCGTCGACCAATCCTCCCTCGATGGAACGACGCACCTCGGGCATCACGGCGGCACCCATGAAGTACGAAACGTCGACGACTCCCGGTCCGTGGTTGGGTGTCTGCCAGTCGACAACCGCGACGGGTGGCCCCCCTGCGTTCGTGCCAAAGAGCAGGTTGTCGAGCCGGTAGTCGCCGTGGCCCAAGGTCAGGACGTCGCTGCGGCCGTCGATCCAGTCGGCGAGGCGCAGCCCGAACGCAACGGCCAGATCGTGCTGTTGGGGCGTGAGATATTTCGCGTATGTGGCAAGGAAGGGCGTCAAGAGGTGCTGATACGCGGCCTGCAGCATCTCGCCGTCGGCTCGCGCCGTCCGGCGTTGCAGCCAGTCGACCCCGAACAGCGCCGGGTCATCCCAGCGCGGACCATGCAACTTTGCCAACTCGACGACGGCGAGCGCGGCGTGCTCCACGGAACAGCCGGTGATCTGGTTGCCGGGAACGGCGGGGGCAAGGTCTTCGAGGACGAGAACGAAGTCGTGTGACGACTCGTCGAATTCGACCCAGTGACACGACGGTCGACGCACGTCGACGGTGTCGGCAAGTTGCATGTAGAACTTCGCCTCGCGTTCGTAGGTGCGGTGCGCGACTCCCGCCGCACGGCTCTCGTCGCCGGGCGACGGAAGTTTCACCACAACCGACGAGGGCACGTCTGAACGCGACGTTTGGATCGCGATGCGATAGTTGGCACCGATCATGCCCTCGCCGATGCGAGTGGGCGCACCGGTCGACACGCCTTCTCCGAAAACTTGCCTCCAGAAAGCAGGCGTCAACGACGAGAGATCGCGCACCGCCACAAACTAGCGTCGGTCATGGTGGCGACAAACCGATTCAGACCCCTGCTGCGGCCGCGCATGATCGCGTTGCATCTCCTCGTGGTGATTCTGGTCGTGGTCATGGCAAATCTCTCGGCATGGCAGTTCCGTCGCCTCGACGACCGTCGTGCGTTCAACGATCAGGTGCGCAGCCGCGCAAGCGTCCCGGCTGCCGCAATCTCCGACATAGCCAACCTCTCACCCGACGAGGCCGAATGGCGCCCGGTCATCGTGCGCGGCACCTTCCGCCCCGACGACGAGGTGATCGTTCTCAACCGCAGCCAGAACAACACAGCCGGAGTCGACGCACTGACGCCGCTCGATTTCTCGATCGACGGAAGGAAGTTCGTCGTGCTCGTCGATCGCGGGTTCGTGCCACTGTCGGCCGAGGTTCCACCGCCCGCGACGGGCGAGGTCGAGTTCCTGGCGCGCGCACGTAAATCACAGCAACGGCGGCTCGGCGGCTTGACCGCCCCCGCCGAGGGAATACTGCGCGAAGTTCAGCGCATCGACGTCGCTCGCCTCACCGCGCAGATGAAGTCCTCCGAAGATCAAACGGTTCTGCCCTTCTACGTCGACTA
>DAINNS010000150.1:0-4372 GCA_036735765.1 Ilumatobacteraceae bacterium
CGCAGCCGCAGGCAACGAAAAGGGCGCCGTGCTTCTCGGCTACTCCCCCGACCGCTTGGCGCTGTACAACTGGATGTTGGCCGCGGCGCTCGCCGGTGTGGTCGGCATCTTCTCGGGAACCATCACCGGATCGCTCGGCGTCGGCAAGTTCACCGGCCTCATCGTGCCGGCACTCGGCGCGGCGCTCATCGGCGGCATGTCGTCGATTCCGCTGGCCGTCGCCGGTGGTCTCGTCATCGGCCTGTTGCAGAACTTCACCGGCACCTGGATGGTCAGCCAGCACTGGTTCCCCGAATGGGGCCAGTCGGGTATCCGCGAAGCGGTTCCGCTGATCATCATCGTCGTGGTGCTGTTCACCCGAGGCAAGAGCCTTCCGGTCCGCGGCAACATCGAGGAAAAGCGCCTGCCGCTCGCCCCGTATCCGCAGCGTGTCGGCAAGTACGTCGCGGTGTTCGTACCGCTGGGCTTCATCTTCGCCGCCGGTCTTCCCGGCGACTGGGGTTGGGGCGGACTCACCGGTCCGTGGGGCTTTGCCTTCACGACCAGCCTCGTTGCAGCGATGCTCGGCCTGTCGATGGTGCTGCTGTCCGGCTATGTCGGCCAGATTTCACTCGTCCAGATCACGCTGGCGGGTATCGCGGCATTCGTCACGGCGCGACTCATCGCAAAGGGCGGTGCACGTACGGCCGAATTCGACCCGTTCGCCGTCAGTGGACCGGGATGGCCGTGGCCGCTCGCATCGATCATCGGTGTCGCGGTTGCCGTCATCGTCGGCTTGCTGCTGGCAATTCCGGCTCTCCGCATCCGCGGCGTGCAGCTCGCAGTCGTCACCATCGCGGCGTCGATCTCGATCTACACGTTCTACTTCGAGAACTCGAAGCTGACCGCCCTTCAGGGTGGCTCGGCCTACACGTTCCCGAAGCCGACGTTCTTCGGAGTCGACATCGGATCCACCAGCACCTCGGGCTTCACCGACTCGCCGAAGTTCGCACTCTTCGCACTCATCGTCCTTGCCGGACTGTGCGTGTTCGTTGCGAACATCCGACGCGGTAGCTCGGGTCGTCGCTTCCTTGCGGTTCGTGCCAACGAGCGTGCGGCTGCGTCGGCTGGTATCGACGTGCCGAAGACGAAGTTCCTCGCCTTCGGTCTCGCATCAGCCGTTGCCGGTGTCGCGGGCATCATGACCGCGTACCAGACCAGCCAAACGGCCGCCACGTCGTGGGAGTACGGCATCGGTCTCTCCGCCCTCGCCTTCTGCTACCTCGGTGGTATCACGTCGATCAACGGCGCGATCCTCGGCGGCATGATCGCCGGTGGTGGCATCGTGGCGTTCTTCGGAACGTGGAACTCGCCCGGCCTCTTCAACTACACGTCGATCATGGGTGGAATGGGCATGATCCTGACCGCGATCATTCACCCCGCAGGTCAGGCATCGATCTTCCAGCCACTGATGCAACACCTCGGTGGATGGCTGTTGAAGGCCCGTGGCAAGGAGTGGCTGACGTCGCTTCGCCGCTACGGCCCGTACCTTGCGGGCGGTGCAGTGTGGGGCGTCATCGGTATCAACCCGTGGCGTACCGACGATTACTCGCGCTTCTGGATGGCGATGACCGGCATGTTCCTTGTCATCTTCATCCGCAACATCGTCGTACAGGTTCGCGCCGCCAACGCGGCGAAGGCCGCACGTGAAGCCGAACTGAAGAAGTTCCTCGCCGAAATGGAGGCAGCAAAGTGAGTGCACTGCTCGAAACACACGACCTCACCGTTTCGTACGGCGGTCTGCATGCAAACTCCAACGTCAACATCAAGGTGGAGAAGGGCAAACTGACGGGTCTCATCGGCCCGAACGGCGCCGGCAAGACCACCTTCATCGACGCCATCACGGGTTTCACGAACATCTCTTCGGGCAAGGCCGAATTCCGCGGCCAAGACATGGCGGGTTCCACCCCGGCCGAGCGTTCACGCAATGGCCTCGTGCGTACCTTCCAGTCACTCGAACTGTTCGAAGACCTCACGGTGTGGGACAACCTCATCGTGATGGCCGAAGAGACCAAGTGGTGGTCGTTCCTCGCCGACATCATCCAGCCGCGCCGCAAGGTGGGCGTCGAAGAGCAGGCCCAGTGGGCACTCGACCTTCTCGGTCTGGGTGATCTGAAGGACCGTCTCACGCTCGACCTCTCGCACGGCCAGCGCAAGCTGGTCAGCGTGGCGCGTGGTCTGGCGGCAAAGCCCGACCTGTTGCTGCTCGACGAACCGGCCGCTGGTCTCGACACCGTCGAGTCACAGCAGTTGGGTTCGCACCTCCGCGAGATCCTCACCCGTGACATCACGTTGTTCCTGATCGACCACGACATGGGCCTCGTGCTCAGCGTGTGCGACTACATCTACGTGCTCGACTTCGGAAAGATCATCGCCGAGGGAACCCCGGACGAAGTCCGCAAGCACCCCGAAGTCATCCGGGCCTACCTCGGTGAATCGGCCGGAGAAATTCAGGCTCAAGAGGGCGCCGCAGTGCGTCAGCAGGGAGGACACTGATCATGAGTCAGCCAGTCATCGAAGTGCAGAACCTGAACGCGGGCTACGGCGGCATTCCCGTCGTGCGTGGGCTCAACCTGCACGTGAACCCGGGCGAAGTGGTTGCACTTCTCGGACCCAACGGTGCGGGAAAGACCACGACGCTTCTCACGATCAGCGGAATCCTGAAGCCGGTGTCGGGCAACATCAACGTGCTCGGATCATCGACGGCCGGTGAACGTGCCGACAAGATTGCGCGTCGCGGTATGGCCCACGTGGCCGAAGACCGCTCGCTCTTCTTCGACCTCACCGTCCAGGAGAACCTGCGTCTCGGCCTCACACCCGACCGTGCCAAGCGCGCGGCCGCCATGGAAAACGCCCTGACGATGTTCCCAGCACTGCGGCCGCTCGTCGACCGTCGTGCGGGCTTGTTGTCGGGTGGCGAGCAGCAGATGCTCGCCATGGCACGCGGTCTCGCATCGGAACCGAAGGTGCTGTTGGTCGACGAAATGAGCCTCGGTCTCGCACCGATCATCGTCGAGCGCATGCTCCCGATCGTCCGCGAGATCGCCGACAAGACCGGCGCAGGCGTTCTCATGGTCGAACAGCACGTGGGCCTCGCGCTCAGCGTCGCCGACCGCGGCTACGTCATGGCACACGGCGAACTCACGATGGAAGGCACGGCCAAGGAACTCCAGGCCAACCGCGCCCTCCTCGAGGCGAGTTACCTCGGCGGAGGTCACTAGGCCGACGCCGTACGGCACAGCGGCGGTCACTAGACCGACGCTCGTCAGAACAAACGAAAGAGCCCCGGCCGCAAGGCCGGGGCTCTTTTCATGTGCCCACCACAGTCACACGATCATCAACGCGTGTTGCGCGCCAGGTTGTTCACGGGTGCCACCGCGGCGACCGTCTGCACGATCACGGTGCGCACGATGTCGGGGCGACCCGCACGCGACACCCGCAGGGTGACGCGGCACTCGCCCACTCGCGTGGCTCGCACTGCCGCACCCAACACCGGCGTCAGCACGTTGCGGCAGTTGCGCGGGTGGCTGACCTTCATCTCGACGCGCAAACGGTTGAACGGATGCGCGCTGACGCTGCGCACACGGCTCAACGAACCGGCGATCAGGGTTCCCGGCAGACGCACACCCGCGGCACGGGCCACACGAACGAGGTTCGCATCGCGGCCGAGGCGCAGTTCCAACACACCGCGCTTGGCGACCGGCACTGGGGCGAGCGTCGATGCGGGCGGCATGACGTTCGGCGTCGCCACCGACGGGGTCTCACTTGCCACCTGCTTCTCGACCGGCTGGGCCTCGACGGGTTGCGGACGGGCGGGCGCTTCGACGGGGGCCTCGATGACCGGCGCGGGCTCCGTTGGCTCAGTTTCGACCGGGGCTGGCTCGGCCGGAATCGGTTCAGACGGTGTGGGTTCGGTCGGAGCCGGCGTCTCGGGCTGCGAGGGTGGGGTCGGCACTCCGGCGATCAGGTTCACGGGAGTCGTCGCGAGCGTCAGCGAATGATCTCCGGCCTGGCCCATCACGCTGTCGCCCCAGCACCACACCGACGCGTCATCGAGAAGCGCACACGTGTGGCGCGCGCCGGCCGTCGTGTCGACGACGCTGAGCCCTTCGACGACCACGTTCGACACGCCGAGTTGGCCGGCACTGCCGTCTCCCCAGCAGCGCACCGTGCCGGCTTCGGTTGCGACACAGGTGTGTGCGCCACCGGTTGCGACGCGGACGATGTCGCCGTCGATGTTGTTCGGCGTCAACTGACCGAAGGTGTTCAAGCCCCAGCAGCGCAGCGCGCCGATGGTGGTGCGCATGCAGGTGTGGGCGCCACCCGCGCTCAC
>DAINNS010000151.1:0-4265 GCA_036735765.1 Ilumatobacteraceae bacterium
CGTACAGCTTCGCGGTGTCGCCGATGTCGCCGCGCTTGGCATCGAGAATCAGGGGAATGTCGGGATGTGTCGAACGAATGTGATCGCACACCCGTTGCAGTTGGTCTTCGGCGCCGACCGCGGCGAAGTAGGCAATCTGTGGCTTGAAGGCGCACACGTGCGGCGCTGTCGCGTCGATGATTGCAATGCAGAAGTCGGCGATTCGCTCTGTGTGTCCCGCCATCGCACCCGGAAGCCGGCCAACGTCAGGGTCGAGGCCGACGCAGAGCATCGAGCCGGTGGTGTCCCACCGACGATTCAGCTTCTCGAGGAAACTCACTCTTCGATCGTGATGGCGGCCGTCGGGCACAGCTCGGAAGCCTCGCGTGCCTTGGCCTCGAGGTCACCCGTGGGCTCCTCGACCAGGATGTAGAGGAATCCGTCGGAACGGATCTCGAAGATCTCAGGGGCCACCTGTGTGCATGCACCCGTCGAGGCACACACGTCGAAATCGACTACTACGCGCATGGCCCTGACCCTACTTGCCCTGACGCTCGGCTGCCGCAAGGACGGCCCGCAGAGACGCCGTGATGATGTTCGGGTCGGTGCCCACGCCCCACTTCACCGAGCCGGTCGATGTGGTGCTTTCGACGTAGGCAACAGCCGTCGCGTCGGCTCCGGCGCCGAGGGCGTGCTCGGTGTAGTCGAGAACGTCGATGTCGATCCCAAGCCCCGTTCGCAAACCGTTGACGAATGCGTCGATCGGCCCGTTGCCCTGACCGAGGACCGTTTGGCGTGTGCCGCCGACGTTCACCTGGGCGGTGATCGTGGTTGCCCCGGTCGAGTCACTCTTCAGTTCGTGGCTGTCGAGGTGCATTGTCGGGGCCGCCGGGAGATATTCGCTCTTGAACGCGTCCCACATGATGATCGGCGAAATCTCGGTTCCCGAGTCCTCGGTGATGTGCTGGATCGTCTTCGAGAATTCGATCTGCAGACGACGTGGAAGGTCGAAGCCGTGCTCCGTCTTCATGATGTAGGCGACGCCGCCCTTGCCCGACTGGCTGTTCACGCGGATCACCGCCTCGTACGACCGACCGACGTGCTTCGGGTCGATCGGCAGGTAGGGAACACCCCACTCGGTGTACTCGGCGGGCAGCGCCTCGAAACCCTTCTTGATGGCGTCCTGGTGGCTGCCGGAGAACGCGGTGTACACCAGGTCACCGACGTACGGGTGGCGCGGGTGAACCGGGAGACGGTTGCAGTACTCGGCCACGCGGCGCAGTGCGTCGATGTCGGTGATGTCGAGTTCGGGGTCGACGCCGTTCATGAACAGGTTCATCGCCAGGTTCACGATGTCGACATTGCCCGTGCGTTCGCCGTTGCCGAATAGAGTGCCCTCGACGCGGTCGGCACCCGCCATCACGCCGAATTCAGCAGCCGCAACCGCACATCCACGATCGTTGTGGGGGTGCAGCGAAAGCACGATCGAGTCTCGGTTCTTGATGGTGCGGCCGAACCATTCGATGACATCGCCGTACACGTTGGGGGAGTAACACTCGACCGTTGCCGGCAGGTTAAGAATGATCGGTTTGTCGGGGGTGGGCTCGATGACGTCCATCACCGCCTCGCAGATTTCGATCGCGAACTCGGGCTCGGTGAGCGTGAACGACTCGGGGGAGTATTCGTAGCGAACCTTCGTGGTCGGCACCGTCTCTTCCAATTTCTTGCACAGTTTCGCCGCGTTCACCGCGATGTCGACGATGCCGTCCTTTTCCAAGCCGAACACCACGCGACGCTGCAGTGGGTTGGTCGAGTTGTAGAAGTGGACGATCGCCCGCGGTGCGCCGGCGATGCATTCGTAGGTGCGCTCGATCAGTTCGGGCCGGCTCTGCACCAGCACCTGGATCGTGACGTCATCGGGGATCATGTCTTCTTCGATGAGCATCCGCACGAAGTCGAAGTCGGGCTGGCTGGCCGAAGGAAAGCCAACCTCGATCTCCTTGAAGCCCATTTTCACCAGTTCCACGAACATGCGACGCTTGCGCTCGGGGTCCATCGGATCGATCAGCGCCTGATTGCCGTCGCGCAAGTCGACCGAACACCACAGCGGCGCCTTGTCGATGATGCGGTTCGGCCACGTGCGGTCGGTCAGCACGACGGGCACGAACGGCTTGTACTTCTCGAAGGCCATCTTCTTGGGGGTCACGTTTGCTGGTGGCATTGGTTTGGCTTTCTGTGGACTTTCTTTGGGCAACTTGATCGGAGAAACAAAAAATCCCCCTGGCCTTTCGGGCGCAGGAGGATCGGCGACAGCGATATGCGGCTGTCGCCGTTACGTAAGGAGGAGGCTCAGGGAACGAATCACTGCCCGAAGCCTAACCCCACCGGCCGAAGTTGGCAATGCGCCGGTGGGGTAGATGACTACGGATTCGGTTTCTAGACCAAGAAGTTGCAGAACTGCCACGGGTCGCTGTGGTCGAGTTCGGCCCCCTCGTCGCTGACGTGGGGGAACAGCGGCTTGCGCGTCGACAGCGGATCCCAGTCGATCGCACCCGAGAACATGGTGCCGAGGTAGGGCATTGCCATCTTCAGGATGCGGTCGTACGGCAGGTCGTCGGGAACGCACAATCCGCGCTCGGGCTCGTCGAACATCCACTGCACGGCCGAGATGACCGAGCACGCCACCTGCAGCGTCGTCGCACTTTGGTGCGGAAGTATCGCGCGCGCCTCTTCGATCGAGAGGCATGACCCGAACCACCACGACTTGTACGGGTGGCCCATCAGCAACACGCCGAGTTCGTCCTTGCCGTGGTCGATCTCGTCGTTGAGGATGCGCTGCTTGGGCTGCATCTCCCAATTGCGCCATCGAAGTTCCTGCACGCTCATGATTGCCGCATCGGTGGGGCAGTACGCGTAGTGCACCGTGGGGCGGTAGATCGCCTCGCAGTTGTCGTCGTACACCGAAAGGTGTTCGCACATCGTGTACGCCTCGCCGTGACGAATCACCATGCCGTGAATCTCCGATGACGGCACGCGGCTGCGAACCAACACCTCCATGCCGGGCTTGGCGATACAGATCTGGTTGCGTGGACCGTTCTTCGTGTGTTGGTGACCGTTGCGCGGCAGCTTCTTCTCGTGCGTGCCCCAGCCCATCTCGGCGGGTGCGATGCCCTCTTCGTAGAAGCCCTCGACGCTCCAAGTGTTCACGAACTCGTTCGGCGCCTTCGGCACGAGGCTGGTCTGCGTGTCGCGTTCGGCGATGTGGATCACCTTCGTGCCGGTGAGCATGGCCAGGTGGTTGAACCGGGACTCGGCGAGCGCGAGTTCCAGCTTCGCCTTCAATGCGCCCGCACGACCGTCGCTCAAAAGCTTCGTCGCGATCTCGACCAACGCCTGCTTCACGAAGTGCGACACCAGACCCGGGTTCGCGCCGTGCTCCACCACCGCGGTCGGGCCCGAATTGCCGCCCCAGCCGCGCACCATCGCGGCCAGCGACTGGTGACGCACGTACAAGGTGCGCTCGAGCGGGGGAGTCGAGGCGAGATCGTCGTATGGGTCCCACAGTTCGACCGAGGTGTTCAGATAGCGGACACCGTGGTCGTGGCACCAGCCGATGATCGTCGGCGCGTCGATGTTCCACGCGAGGTCCAACAACATGTCGCCGGCCGAAACGTGTTCGCCCAGCACTTGAGCCAGGTTGTCAGGAGTGATCTGCAGCGTCTTGTACGTCACGCCAGCCGCGATTGCATCGGCGATGCGATGGCGATTGTCGACGAAGTCGATGACGGTGATCGCCGACGGTTCGACTTTCACGTCGCGGATCATCAGCGGCAGCGCCGCCTGAGTGACCGAACCGCAGCCGAGGAACAAAACCCGACGCGGGCGGGTCACTTCGCGGTCTCCATCGCAAGAAGTGCTGCCAGCTCTGCGTCGAAGTCCGTGTCGAGCGGAAGGACGAACTGCTGCCAGTCGTATGCGATGCCTTTCACCGCCGTTGCGGTGTGAAGACCGGACAGTGCAAGGTCGACGAAGGTCGATGCCTCTTGGTGGGTGCCGTTATGGACGGACACGGATTACCTCCTTGTTCCCATCACACGCGGTGAAGAAGGGGCGGATACGTGGCGCTCTCCCTAGCGGTGCACACGTGCGGTGCAGTTCAAGCGCGTGAACCATAACGACGCACCGCCGGCAATGTCTACTAACTGAGTCGTCAGTCAGTATTTCGAGCCCCCGCGCCGTTAGCCTTTGACGAAGTGTCAAGCACAACCCCCACCGCGTTCGCCGAT
>DAINNS010000152.1:0-4261 GCA_036735765.1 Ilumatobacteraceae bacterium
ATCGCCGAGCCCTTGCGCACCCACGGTCTGGCTGTCGGCAGGGAATCGGAGCGGGTCGCCGAACTTCTGGCGATGGTCGGACTCAACCCGGAACATGGCAACCGGTACCCGCACGAGTTCTCGGGGGGTCAACGTCAACGCATTGGTATCGCGCGAGCCCTCGCCGTCGAACCGAAACTGCTCGTCCTCGACGAACCCGTTTCGGCACTCGATGTCAGCGTGCAGGCGGGAATCATCAACCTGTTGCAGGATCTCCAACGTCAGCTCGGTCTCGCGTATCTCTTCATCGCGCACGACCTTTCGGTGGTCCGCCACATCGCCGATCGCGTGGCTGTGATGTACCTCGGCAAGGTTGTCGAAATCGGTCCCGTCGAGCAGATCTACGCGAACCCCAGCCACCCGTACACGAAGGCCTTGTTGTCCGCAGTGCCGGTTGCCGACCCTCACCGAGAAAAGATGCGTACCCGTATCACCCTCGAGGGCGACGTTCCCTCCCCGGTCAACCCTCCCAGTGGCTGCCGCTTCCGGACCCGCTGTTGGAAGGCCTCGGACCGCTGTGGAACCGAGGTTCCGGTGCTCCTCGGGGACGGTTCGGGTCGATCCGTCGCCTGTCATTTCCCCGAGTCGCGGGACTAGAGTTCAGCGCCGTGCGCGACCTCATCACGATCATTGCCATTGTCATCAACGTCGCATCGATGTTCGCCATGATCGTCGGGATTCTCCTGCACAGCGGGCGCGGCGGTGGTCTTTCCGACATGTTCGGTGGTGGCGGTGGAGCCGCGCTCGGTTCGGCTGCGGCCGAGCGAAACCTGAACCGCATCACGACTGTTTTTGCTCTCGCCTGGTTCCTCACGGTCATCGCGCTCGCAATGCTCTTGGCCGAGTAGCCACCTGCAATTGGGTGCCATTTCGGTTGGCGTGAGAGAGGCCCGCAGTTAGGCTTCGCCAGACCTCGTCGAAGTGGCGGAATAGGCAGACGCACCAGCTTGAGGGGCTGGCGCCCGCAAGGGCGTGGGGGTTCAAGTCCCCCCTTCGACACCATTGTGCTCCGGGTCTCGAGAGGACCGAGCCTAAAGTGGCCTCATGCAGGTCACCGTTCGCCAGAATCCGTCCTTCTCCGTCGCGCGCATCCAGTTGGCAGGCGGTGAGGCCGTACAAGTCGAATCCGGGGCGATGATGGCCATGTCGTCGGGCGTCAACCTGGTGGCCAAGGCTGAAGGCGGCGTGATGAAGTCACTGAAGCGCGCGGCGCTCGGTGGTGAGAGTCTCTTCGTGTCGACATACACCGCTCCTGCTGCGGGTGGTTTTGTCGACGTCGCAGCTCGACTTCCCGGTGACATGACGGTGCAGAGCATTTCGTCTGCGATGCCGTTGTTCATCTCGCGGGGGAGTTGGCTCGCCAACGAAAAGTCGGTCACCCTCGACACGCAGTGGGGTGGATTCAAGAACATGTTCGGCTCGGAAGGTGGCTTCATCCTCCGCGCCGAGGGCAACGGTCTCATCGTGTTCGGATGTTATGGAGGCCTCGAGGAGTGGAACCTCGCCGCAGGTGAGAGCATCACAGTCGACTCGGGACACATGGTTGCCTACGAGTCGTCGGTTCAGATGAGCATTCGAAAGGCAACCGGCGGGATCGTCCAAATGTTCAAGAGTGGCGAGGGACTGGTTCTCGACTTCCAGGGCCCGGGTCGTGTCTGGACCCAGACGCGCAATCCGCAGGAATTGATCGGCTGGATCTCGTCGCTTCTTCCCTCGAGCCAGCCTGGTGCTGGTGGCGTGTTGGGCGGAATTCTCGGGCGCAACTAGACCGCCACGCGGCGAATCACTCGTCGCGCCACAGGGCTTCGCGCATCTTCCAGGCGCCGATCACGTCGGCTTCCATGATCAAAGCGATCCACGGTCGCATCGCTTCCCGCAGTTCGATCACTCGCTGCACTCCGACCTTATCGATCGCGCGGTCGGCATGTGCGTCGGTCGCGGCCTCGATCGCACGCTTCGTCGCGAGTCCGTCGGAGGTGAGAGAGAGTGGACCGCGATCCAACGAGACGAGGCGGCGACTTTCCAATCGTCCTATCGCGTCGGCCCACGACACGTCGTCCCACCCCGAGACACGTTGCAGAAGGTCTGCCGGCATAGCCCCGTCGGCCGCATGCAGCACGTGGCATTCGACCGGGTCGACTCCGTGGGCAGAGGTGGCTCGCCAGTGGGCGTCGCCGCGGTGTTCGCGCAACACCGTGCAGGAATGCCACAACGAGGCGTCTGGGTGGTCGGGAAGTGGCTGGTCGAAGCACGCCCCTCCGAGCGGGCTGCCCGCGAAGTCGAGGTTTTCGACGAGAGCGCGAGCGGTCAAGGCAAGCTTCGCGATGAGTTCGGAATCCTCGATTCCCGGAACAATTCGGCGCAGGCATTCGACGGCTGCGTTTTGCCGCGCCACGCAGACACGATCGGGCTCGGCGATGTCCCAGATCGCTGGTACGGCAGTCGCCACGTACGCGGGATTGAACCCGAACAAAACCGCCGAGGCGGTGGTCGTACCGACCTTGCCGAGCACTGCGAGCCGGTTGGCGAAGTACTGCTGGGGCGCAGTTTCTAGTCCGAGTGCAAGGTATGCAGCGCTTGCTTCGGGCGACCTATACGCAACCTGGTGAAAAGGTTCGACAACCCGCCACAGCTCGCGGGCGATCCTCGGCATGGAATTCAGAGCACCGCGACGATGCGTGCAAGCAGGTCGTCGTACGAGTCGAGCGCGGGGAACTGCGGGAACTCTCGCTTCACGTTGTCGGGCGCATGGAAAAGAAAACCGTGTTCCGCCGCTCCAAGCATCGCAGTGTCGTTGTACGAGTCGCCCGCTGCTATCACGCGATAATTCAAACCCTGCAGGGCCTCGACTGCGCGACGTTTTTGATCGTCGAGACGAAGTTCGTAGTCGATGATGCGGTCATCTTCGACAACCAAGCGGTGGCAGACAAGCGTCGGCATACCCAGATGGCGCATGAGTGGTCGACCGAACTGTTCGAATGTGTCGGACAGGATGACGACCTGGGTGCGCGACCGCAGCTCGTCGAGGAAATCTCGGGCGCCGTCGAGCGGTGAAAGACCAGCGATGACGTTCTCGATGGCTGACATCGTGAGCCCGTGGGCATCGAGTATCGAGAGTCGCCCCTGCATCAATTTGTCGTAATCGGGTTCGTCCCGTGTCGTTCGTCGAAGCTCGGGGATTCCGGTGCTTTCGGCCACGGCAATCCATATCTCGGGCACGAGGACGCCCTCGAGGTCGAGCGTGACGATCGTCTGTGTCGCGTTTCGAGCGAGAGCCATACCGTATTCTCGCACTAGTACCGTCGAGCGAAAGAACAGGCGAAGGGTGGACCGCAGAACAAAGATCGTGGCCACGTTGGGTCCGGCATCGGCGTCCGATGAGGGCGTGCGCGGTTTGGTGGATGCCGGAGCGTCGGTGTTCCGTCTCAACTGCTCGCATCTCTCCACCGCGGGGCTTCGGGATTCGATCTCGCTCGTCCGTCGCGCGGCGCCGGACGCCGCCATCCTCGTCGACATTCAGGGCCCGAAAATGAGATACGTGGGCGAGGAGCGCGTTCTGGCTGAGGGCGCCGAGGCGACATTCACTCTCGCCGAGTTGGGCCTGGACGAGTTGGTGAATGGCGGGAGCGAACTTTCCATCGAAGCAGGTCAACGATTGTTGCTTCATGACGGTCGCATTTCGTCTCGCATCATCTCGATCGACTCCGAATTGCTGGTTGTTCGGATCGTCGACGGCGGCGTGCTGAAGCGAGGGAAAGGGGTCAACCTCCCCGACACATCGATCTCCGGAGACCTGCTGTCGGAGAAAGATCGGGCCGATATCGCGGTTGCTCGAGAAGCGCGTGTCGAGATCGTCGCAGTTTCGTTCGTGCAATCGTCGCGCGACGTCGAGCAGGTACGTGACTTGTTCGGCGCAGCTGGTTTGGTCATTGCGAAGATCGAACGCCCACAGGCGCTCGCCGACCTTGACGGCATTCTTCGAGCCGGCGACGGCGTCATGGCTGCTCGTGGTGATCTCGGAGTCGAGATTCCCTATGAGGATGTTCCCCCCGTGCAAAGACGCCTCGCACGGAGGGCCATCGAGATGGGCAAAGTGTCGATCTGTGCCACGGAGATGCTCGAGTCCATGATTTCATCGACACGTCCGACGCGAGCCGAGGTGGCCGATGTCTCTGCTGCTGTCCGCGACGGTTTCGATGCGGGCATGCTGTCGGGAGAAACA
>DAINNS010000153.1:0-4234 GCA_036735765.1 Ilumatobacteraceae bacterium
CACCCGCTCCGCCCGCTGCACGCGCCGACTCGAACCTCGTGACGAAGTCGGTGAGACCCTGCTGGAGCATGTTGTCACCCAGATACATGACGAAGTCGTCGTCGCCCAGGAACTCGCTGGCGATGAGCACACAATGGGCGAGGCCGAGCGGAGCATCCTGCGGGATGTAGGTCACTTTCACCCCGAAGCGCGAACCATCCCCCACGGCGGCACGGATCTCGTCGCCCGTGTCGCCGATGATGATGCCGATTTCGCGGATTCCTGCCTCGGCCATCGCCTCGATGCCGTAGAAGAGAATCGGCTTGTTGGCGATGGGGACCAGCTGCTTGGCGCTGGTGTGGGTGATGGGGCGCAGGCGCGTGCCCGCACCACCCGAGAGAATGAGGCCCTTCATCGCACGACAGCCTAGGCGACCTACCATCGGAACATGCCCCAGCCGCAAGCCCTTCCCCGCTTCCTGCACCCCTTCGCCAAGCCCACACGGGAACGGTTCATCACGGTTGCGCGGGGCGAGGGTGCGCGCATCTATGACGTCGACGGGAACGAGTACATCGACGGGATGGCAAGCCTCTGGTACTGCGCCGTCGGCCACGGTCGACGCGACATGGCCGAAGCAATCGCGCGGCAGGTCGGCACCATCGAGGCGTACTCGGCATTCGACCCCTTCACCACGCGCGTCGCCGACGAACTCTGTGAACGCATCGCCGACCTGTCACCCATCCGTGATGCGCGCGTCTTTCTCTGCAACAGCGGGTCGGAAGCCGTCGACTCGGCGATGAAGTTGGCGCGTCTCGCTCATGTGCAGGCGGGTCGCCCGGAACGCACGCTCATCATCTCGCGCGGTCGCGGCTACCACGGCACCAACTACGGCGGCACCAGCGCGCAGGGCATCCCCCCGAACCGAGCGGGTTACGGTCCGCTCGTCGGCGACGTTTTGCACGTCGAACCCGACGACATCGAGGGTCTCGCGAAAGTGATGTCGGAAAATTCCGAACGCTTGGCCGCCGTGATCAGCGAGCCGGTGCAGGGCGCGGGTGGTGTCTACCCACCGACCGAGGACTACTTGCAGCAATTGCGCCGTCTGTGCGACCAACACGGCGCCTACCTCATCTTCGACGAGGTCATCACGGGTTTCGGCCGGCTCGGCACCTGGTTCGGTGCGCAGCACTTCGGGGTGACACCCGACCTCCTCACGTTCGCCAAGGCAGTCACGTCGGGGTATCAACCGCTCGGCGGTGTCATCCTCGCGCGCACGGTGTGTGATCCACTCGAGTCGGACTCTGGTTTTCTCCTTCGACACGGC
Organism: Ilumatobacteraceae bacterium; assembly: GCA_036735765.1. Classification (GTDB taxonomy): domain Bacteria; phylum Actinomycetota; class Acidimicrobiia; order Acidimicrobiales; family Ilumatobacteraceae; genus F1-20-MAGs119. The sequence goes on from DAINNS010000153.1 coordinate 1,304, forward strand.
TACACGTACTCGGGTCATGCAACCGCGTGTGCGGCGGCGATGGCGAACCTCGACATCATCGAACGCGAGGGCCTCCTCGAGCGGGCCGTTCACATCGGTCGACGGCTCGAGTCGGGTCTCGCCGCTCTCGCCACCGACGGAATGATCGACCATGCACGTGGTCGCGTCGCGGTCTGGGCCGCGGCCCACAAACCGGGCGTCGACCCTTTTGTCGTGCGTGACCGCATGCTGGGTTCGGGGGCAATCACGCGCGCCCTCAACACCGACACGAACTCGTTCTGCCCGCCGCTGGTCATCAGCGACGACGAACTCGACCGCCTGATCGACACTTTTGCGACGACCACTGCCGCAGTTGCAGCCGAGGCTGGGCAGGTGGCGAAATGAGCACTTCGCGAATCCTCGTCACGGGTGGCGCAAGTGGTATCGGGGCCGCGATCGCCCGGCACTGGGCGAACCTCGGCCACGACGTCACCATCACCGACGTGAACGATCACGCCGGTCAGGTGCTCGCCGGCGAACTCGGCTGCAACTTCGCCCATCTCGACGTGCGCGACGAGGCCGAATGGAAAACTTTCGCTGCCAAAAACGCCACGTTCGATGTCGTCTTCCTGAATGCCGGCGTCGCAACGGGTGATCTCATCTTCGGCAACCCTGACTCGTCACCCTTCACGTCGTTCGACATCGCCGCTTACCGCCGCACACTCGGTGTGAACGTCGACGGCGTCGTCTTCGGGGTTGCGCATCTCGCACCCGCGATGGTCGCGCGTGGATCGGGCGACATCGTCGTCACTGCGTCGATGGCGAGCATCTACCCGATCCCGCCCGACCCCATCTACGGGCTGAGCAAACACGCCGTCAGTGGCTTCGTGAAATCTCTTGCACCTGCGCTCTTCGAACGCGGTGTGTGCCTGTCGGCCATCTGCCCCTTCTTCGTCGATACACCGCTCGTTCCGAAGGAACAACAGGCCCAGATCCGCGAAACAGGATTCGACGTTCTCACCGTCGACCACGTCGTCGAGGCGGCACAGATGGCGATCGCCGAGCGAATCCCGGCCGCCCACTGGGTGGTGTTTCCCGGCCAGCCCATCAGCCGCCTTCCCGAGCCGACGCTCGGTTAGCGCAACCGGGCGATGAGGCTGCTGGTATCCCAGCGGCGTCCACCCATCGCCTCGACCTCAGCGTAGAAGCCGTCGACCAGTTCGGTGACCGGCAACTTCGCGCCGTTGCGTCGCGCTTCGTCGAGGCAGAAGCCGAGGTCCTTGCGCATCCACTCGACCGCGAATCCAAAATCGAATTCGTTCCTGGACATCGTCGACGAACGGTTCACCATCTGCCACGAACCGGCAGCGCCTTGTGAGATCACGCCGATCAGCTGCTCGACGTCGAGCCCTGCGCGCTGGGCGAAGTTGACCCCCTCGGACAGGCCCTGGACGATGCCCGCGATACAAATCTGGTTCACCATCTTCGCAAGCTGCCCACTACCCGCACCGCCGAGCCGTTCGCAGGCCCGCGCGTACGCCATCACGGCCTCGCGGGCACGCCCGTACACGGCCTCGTCGTCGGCGCCACACATCACGGTGAGAACTCCGTTCTCGGCGCCCGCCTGACCGCCCGACACGGGCGCATCGACGAAACCCACACCCGCAGCGTTCGCTGCAGCCGCGATCTCGCGCGCGAGCGTCGCCGACGTGGTGGTGTGGTCGACGAGGACACTTCCCTTTGCAAGACCGGCGAGCACGCCGTCGGGACCGTTGACGACACTTCTCACGTCGTCATCGTTACCGACGCACACCATCACAATGTCGCTGACCGCCGCCACTTCGCGAGGAGTCGACAACGCACGGCCGCCGTGCTGTGCGGCCCACTTCGTGGCTTTCTCGGCCGAGCGGTTGTAGACGGCCACCTCGTGTCCGGCCTTCACCAGGTGCCCTGCCATCGGGTAGCCCATCACACCGAGACCTACGAATCCCACACGCGTCATACCGACAGTCTGACAGACCACCCACGCAACGCATCGAGAGTGACCACACCTAGAGTGACGACGTGACCCAATCGACCTTCGGTCCCGCGGTTCAAATCGCCTACGTCGTCGACGACCCCGAGACCGCCGCGCATGCGTGGGCGCGCGACTTCGGGGCGGGCCCGTTCTTCTTGAACCGCCACATACCCGTCACCGATGTGGTTCACCGCGGTCGTCCGTCGGCCTTCGACCACACGTCCGCGTACGGCTGGTGGGGGTCGATCATGGTCGAGCTCTTCTGCCAACACAACGACGACATGACGGCGGTGCGCGAGCGATTCGCCGCGGGCACGGGCGGCCTGCACCACATGGCCTGCATCGTGCCCAGCCTCGACCGCGCACTCGACAACGCTGCGTCGATGGGTCTCGCCGTCGCGCAGAGTGCGAAGGCAGGCGCCACGACATTCGTGTTCGTCGACGATGTCGCCCGCCACGGTCACTACTGGGAGCTCTACGAATCGAGCCCCGGACTACTGGGCTTCTATGCGATGGTGCGCGCGGCTCACGAAGACTGGGACGGCAGCGACCCGGTGCGCGACATCACGCGCCGCTGAGGGTCAGCCCTCGGGGGTCACGTACGCGGCCGTGATGCCGCCGTCGATGATCAGCGACTGACCGGTCATCCACGAGGAATCATCCGAAGCGAGGAACAACGCCCCTTTGGCGATTTCCTCGGGCGCGCCGAATCGACCCATCGGGATGTGCACGAGGCGCCGTTCACGTTTCGCGTCGTCGGCGAGAAATTTGGCGAGCAGGGGTGTCATGACGGGTCCCGGACACAACGCATTCGCACGAATGCCCTGGCGGGCGTAGATGACCGCGATCTCACGGGTCATCGCGAGTACCGCGCCCTTCGACGCGGTGTAGGCCACCTGCGGCGTTGCGGCTCCCATGTGGGCCACGAACGACGC
>DAINNS010000154.1:0-4208 GCA_036735765.1 Ilumatobacteraceae bacterium
TAACGCCTCTAGCATCGTCGCGTGAGGAAGTTTCGCGCGCAACCCAGACGGCTTTTGGTTGCGCTGGCTCTTCCGCTCGTCGCGGCCGTCACGCCGGTTTCGCAGGTGTCCGCTACGGATCGTGAAGACATGTATCTCGTCGTCGTCAACGGCGACCGTGCCGTCGACGTCGTTGCGGCACACCTGAAGAATTCGGGAAGCGACGTCACGAGGGAACTCACCGGCGCCGTCGACGTGGTCGTCGCGTCGCTCGACAACTCGGTGTTGGCCGACATTCGCAATCGTCCTGGGGTTCGGTGGGTCGAAACCGATTCGGTGGTGAAACCGGCAACAGAGCAGTCGATCTCTGGTACTCACACGGTCGACAACTGGGGCCTCGATCGGATCGACCAGACCTCGGCGACGCTCGACCGCAAGTACCGCTACGCGGCCGACGGGACCGGGGTCAGCATCTACGTTCTCGACACCGGAATCCGCCGCAGCCACAACGAGTTCACGGGCCGGGTGGCAACTGGCTATTTCGTCCCCTCGGTGACGATGAGCGAGACCGGTCCAATTCGCACGATTTCGTCAACCGACGACGACTGCGGCCACGGCACGCACGTCGCGGGTATCGCGGCGGGGTCGACCTACGGGGTTGCGAAGAAGGCGACCATCGTGCCGGTGAAAATCTTCCCCGGCGGTTCCGAATCCATCTGCAACGAAGGTACGACGGTGTCGGCGTTCATCGAGGGAATGCAGTGGATCGTGGGAAATCACGCGGCGAACACGCCCGCCGTGGTGAATCTCAGCCTCGGTACCGCGATCTATTCCGCGGCACTCGATGCGCAAGTGAGGGCCGTGGTTACCGATGGCATCGCGGTCGTGTCGGCGGCGGGCAACGACGGAAACGACTCGACCAAGGGGTACATCGACGCGTCGAGCAATTCGACTTCGCTCAGCCCCGCCTGCACCGCGAAGCGGGCTCCACTTGTGGGTGGCATCCTCACCGTCGGCGCGACGGGTGGTGTCAGCGGGAATACGTTCACCCGTGAAGACGATGAAGCCTCGTATTCCAACTATGGACCGTGCGTCGACATCTTCGCTCCGGGAACCAACATCCGTTCCGCGTGGCCGGTGACGGGCCTCAGTATCGGCGACACCGACGACCCCGATTTCTTCAACGGTTTCTACGGTGACACGGGTGCATACAACAAGAGCGGCACTTCGATGGCGGCACCGTTCGTCAGTGGGGCGATCGCGATGCTCTTGCAGGAAACGCCCCTCGCAACTCCGGCTGAGATCACGGCTCGAGTTCTCGCCAACGCGACGCGCAACGTCGTGTCCGTGATCTCGCGTGGCGCGGTTGCGTCGCCCAACTTGTTGCTCTACACCTGTACGACGAACTGTCCGCCCAGTGCGCCGCGCAACGTCACGCTTGTCCGTGCTTCGCGAACAGAGGTCGACGTGACGTGGGAATCACCCGAATCCGACGGAGGAAGCACAGTCACGGGTTACACGGTCACGGCTGCGGTGACCGGCGGAACAACCGTCACGTGCGGCACGGCTGCGCTGACGTGCAGGTTGTCGAGCCTGACCACGGGCACGACGTATTCGATCACCGTTGCTGCAACGAACGCTCTGGGTTCGGGCGCATCCTCTGCTGCGAAGGTGATCGCGCCGGGTGTCGTGCCGGCGGCACCGGGAACGCCCACGATGGTGGCGGGCAACGGCGAAATATTGGTGTCGTGGACCGCGCCAACCGACAACGGTGGTCTTGCCATCTCGAAATACACCGTGACTTCTACGCCCGAGTCGAAGACGTGTTCACCCACGGGCACCGAACTTTCATGTGTGGTGACGGGATTGACGATCGGCACGAAGTACACGTTCACGGTTTCTGCGACGAACGACGCCGGTTCGGCCACGTCGGCTGCGTCGGCTGCGATCGCACCGAAACTGCCGTGGGAGTACGTGCCCGTGTTCGCTTCGGTCGTGCCCGGCAACGCGCGAGTCGATCTCGAATGGACCGAGGCACGCGTGTTGGGTGTTGCGCCGGCCGGCTACTTCACGGGTTATGCGGTGAAGGACGCGACTGGCGCAGTGGTGTGTACGACGACGGCACTCAAGTGCAGGGTGTCGAAATTGAAGAACGCGACGAAGGTGTCTTTCACCGTTGAAGCGACCACCATCGCCGACTCGTCCGAGGTTGCGGCGTCGCCCGAGGTCGTGGTCGGCGGGCTTCGCCAGCTGGCAAATGCGATGCGTCGCGGAACGAGTGCGTTGTTGACCAAGGTCGCCACGACCAATTCGAAGGGCAAGGTCACCTGGCGCGCCGTGTCGGGCGGTTGCCGTGTCGTTGGCCGTACGGTCATTGCGCCGCGAACGGGGAAGAGCTGCAAATTGAAGGTTTCTGTGGCCAAATCGGGCGCTTTCCCTACCCAGGCGCTGACGGTCAGCGTCAAATTGCTCTGAATTGGCCTGCCCCGGCCCCTTTCGTTTGCTGATTGCAAGCACCAGTTGCACGTCTATGTAACGTCCCGTAACCTTTCTCTCACCATCAACCAAGACGGTTGTCCCGAGGGACGGCCGAAAAAGGGGAGACACACATGAAGAAGACCCGTCTGGTGCGCGCTGCCGCACTTGCGGTCAGCCTCGCGTTCGTCGCCGCCGCCTGTGGCGACGACAGCGACTCGGGTTCGACCGAAGACACCACCGCAACCGCTGAAACCACGGCGACCGGTGACACCACTGCCCCCGCTGAGGGTGGCGAAGCCGCTGGCGGCGCAACCTGTGCAGAAGGCACCTCGATTGCGTTCTTCGGTGCGCTCTCGGGCGACGCCGGCAACCTCGGCCAGAACATCAAGAAGGGCGCCGAGCTCGCAGTTTCTCAGTTCAACGCTGCCAACGCTGGTTGCCAGGTCGAACTGAAGGAATACGACTCGCAGGGCTCGCCTGACCAGGCACCCGCTCTCGCCACCGAGGCAATCGGTGACGCAACCGTTCTCGGCATCGTCGGCCCGGCATTCTCGGGTGAGTCGAAGGCCGTCAACCCGCTGTTCGATGAGGCTGGTCTTGCGATCATCACCCCGTCGGCCACCAACGAGGCACTGAACGACAACGGTTGGAAGATCTTCCACCGCGCGCTCGCCGGTGACGACAAGCAGGGTCCCGGCATCGTGACCTACATCCAGAACACGCTCGCTGCCGAGACCGTCGGCGTCATCGACGACGCTTCGGAATACGGCAAGGGCCTCGCTGACATCGTCCGCGAGGGTCTGGGTGACAAGGTTGTCGCTTCCGACTCGATCGACCCGGCTGCTGCCGACTTCTCGGCCGCTGTGTCGAAGATGAAGGACGCTGCTCCGGCCGCGATCTTCTACGGTGGCTACTACGCCGAGGCAGGCAAGCTTGCCAAGCAGCTCCGTGACGCAGGCGTCGAGTCGACGCTCGTGTTCGGTGACGGCGTGAAGGACGTCGGCTACATCGAGGCCGCCGGCCCCGCAGCCGAGGGCTCGATCATCACCTGCACCTGTGCAGACGGTGGTTCGAACGCCGACTTCGCAGCCGCCTACGGCGAGCTGTTCCCCGGTGAGACGCCGCAGACCTACGCCGCCGAGGCGTACGACGCTGCCAACGCGTTCCTCGCAGCCATTGCTTCGGGTGCAGCCGACCGCGCCGCGGTCCTCGAGTTCCTGAAGAGCTACGACGCCGCTGGCGTGACCAAGCAGATCAAGTGGGACGAGACCGGTGAAGTCGCTGGCAACGCCGTCTACTCCTACAAGGTCGAGGGTGGCGCAATCGTCGTCGAGGGTCTGATCGAGTAAAACCGATCACGTCACGCACGTGGCGTAACGAATCCTGAAACGGTCGGGGACTTCGGTCCCCGACCGTTTTGCGTCTACGGTTCTGATTAGATAGTGAAGGGGTCTGAAAGGCACTGATGAGTGATTGGTTGATTTATCGGACGTTCTGGGACCTCACGGTCACGGGACTGGCCCTGGGAGCGATCTACGCGCTCGTGGCGCTCGGATACACCTTGGTGTACGGAGTTTTGCGCCTCATCAACTTTGCCCACTCCGAGATCTTCATGGTCGGAACGTTCGCGACCCTCATCACCGCGACCAACTTCATCGGCATTCCCCTTCTCGAAGAGGGGAATTATCCCTACCGCACCGGCTTCACTCTCGTTGCGATTCTCCTTGCGTGCATCGTGGGCGGCATGGTGG
>DAINNS010000155.1:0-4179 GCA_036735765.1 Ilumatobacteraceae bacterium
ATCAACGACGTGGTTCTTCTCTCGCCGCCGGGCTTCGGCACCACAACGCCGCCCGCTTGGCCGGCAACGCAAGACTCCTATGTCGACTGGTTGATCGACGAGGTGCAGCGACTCGACGGCCCCGTCGACATCGTCGGACACGACTGGGGTGCCGGGCACGTCTACGGCGCACTTGCTCGGCGCCCCGAACTCTTCGCGTCATGGGCAGCGGATTGTGGCGGCCTTTTGCACCGCGACTACGCGTGGCACGACGCCGCACAGGCCTGGCAGACATCGGGTGTGGGTGAAGAGGCAGTGGGCTTGTTGACCAAGATGGAAAAGTCCGACCTCGTTGCGGTTCTCCAAAGCCTCGGCATGAGCGAACAGATCGCAGGCGATGTGGCAACGCACATCAACGACGAGATGGGGCGCTGCATCCTCGCGCTCTACCGCTCGGCGGCCCAACCCGCGATGCGTGACCTCGGCGCACGACTCGCGACGAAGGATCTGCCTCGCGGCGCTGTCATCGTGCCGACAGCCGACACTTATCCCGGAACTCCCGCGATGGCCGCTGACGTGGCACGGTCGCTCGGTGCGACGACAATCGAACTGACTGATCGCGGTCACTGGTGGATGATCGAAGACCCTGCAACCGCCGCCGACCGTCTGGTCAGCTTCTGGGGTGGCAACGAATAGTCAGCGCGCGCGCTGCGCCGTGCGGCCGCGTGCCGAGATGAGAATCAATGTCGCAACCGCGGTCAGACCGATCATCGCAACACGCAGATTCGTGAGATCCGCGATCGCGCCGACGGCGCCGGATGCAACGAGGAAACCCAATCGCTGACCGAACGTCATCGCCCCCAGCCCGCGCGCCGCACTGAGGCCGGGCAACTTCGCCGCCACCTCGTACAACTGGGGAAACAGCACACTGACACCGAGGCCCCATGCCGCATAGGCAACGAAAGCAACCGCGGTGACGGGCGCAATCGCCAGTAGCGCAGCGGCGCCGATACACACCGCCACGCCCGTCGTGAACGTACGTCGGCTACCCAACGCCATCACCACGTGGTCTCCGCTCAAACGCCCGATCAGCATGAACGCGCCGAACACGGCGGTTCCCGCAGCCTTCCAGTCGCCGGCTGAGAACACGTCGTTCAACACGACCGAACTCCACTCGTTCGGTAGAGACTCGATGACCGCCACCGCCAATCCCATCAGCCCAACCGCCAACGTCACCGACAGCGCCGCACCACGCCCGCCTGCCACCGGTGCTTTCTCGTCTGCATGAGGATCATCGGTCGGAAGCAAGCCACGAACGGTCCAGCTGACACCGAGCAACATCAACGCCGACACACCAAGCAAGTGCCAACCGAGCCCCACGTCGAGCGCCGACATCGCCAGACCGGTCACACCGCCCGTCACCATGCCGAGGCTCCACATGCCGTGCAGGCGCTGCATGATCGGCCGACCGAGGCGCGTTTGAACCATCACGCCCTGCGCGTTCATCGCCACGTCGGCCTGCACATCGCAGAACCCTGAAGAAGTCAGCAACAACAACAACACAAATGCGTTCGGCACCACTGCGATCAGCGGAATCAGCCCCGCAAGTACGACCGAGGCAACAACGACCACCGACCGCGACCGGAGTCGCCGAACGATCTTCGCGACAAGAAGCGACCCGAGGAATCCACCCAAACCGCCACCCAACAGTGACACGCCGAGACCCGAATTACTGACGCCCAACCGATCGCGGACCTCGCTGATGCGCGGAATCCAGTTCGAGAACACCATCCCGTTGACGAAGAAAAGAACGGCAACCGAGATGGTGGATCGGCGCACGCTGGGCACCGAACGAGGTTACTCGTCGTCGAATGTCAACGCGTCGGGTTCGTCGCCCGGCAATTCGGGGATTCCCTGCTTGGTACGCATCTTTTCGATGGCCTTGATGGGCACGTTCAGCATGTTGAAGCGCGTACCACCGGTCGAGATGTCATCGACCTTTCCCGTCAACTTCGTGAAGGTGTCCTTGACATCATCGACGGCCTTGACGTACTTCTGCCATTGAGTATTGAACTTGTTGATCTGTTGCATGATCGACGCCGCGGTCTGTTCGGTGTGGAAACTGTCCGTTGCCTGACGAATCACAACCAGGAACGAGTAGAGGGCGAGGGGAGAGCACAGCACGACTTTTTTCGACAGTGCATAGTCAATGAGGGTCGGATCGGCCTCGTGAATGAAGCCCGTGATGCTTTCGATCGGAAGGAACATCAACACGTAGTCGAGGGCTTCCTCCTTGGCGTTATTGACATAGTCACGCTTGGCCAATGCGTCGACGTGTCCCTTGACCGCCTTCACGAAGTCGGTCTTTGCCTGTGCGCGCAACGCGTCGGTCTCGGCATTGAAGTGTTCGGCGTACTTGTCGTGGGGAAACTTCACGTCCATGAACAGCACCCGATTCGGCGGCATCATGAACTTGAAGTCGGGCCGACCACCGGTGGCATTGATGTCTTGTTTCGCGTAGTTGACGTTCTCTACGAACCCTGCCGCACGCAGCATGTCTTCGACCACGCGTTCGCCCCACTGACCACGCTTCTGCGAACTCGACAGCACTTCCTTCAGGTTGTCGGTGCGTTGCGACAGCGCCGCCACGGCCTTTTCGACACCCGAGTACTGCGAACTGTTGAATTCACGCAACTGTTGCAACTCGGTCGACAGGGCATCGAGTCGCTGGTTCATCTGCCCTGCGAGATTCTGCAGTGTCGTATCGATGACCTGAGCCTTGGTGCCCAGCTGCTCGCCACCGGAAGCTGCAACCTTTTCGGCCGCCATCTTGATCGACTCTTCGCGGTCGAGCCGCGCGCGTTCACTCAACTGATGCATCGCGCCCGCCACCGACGCATTCACGGATTCGGCCACCGTGCGCGCCAACTCGGCCGACATCTCTGCCCGCAAAGCAGCAGTGTCGATGACCGGCGCCGAGGGGGCAACCGGCGCGGGCGGCGGTGCAACAGCACGGCGCTGGTTCAGTAGAACCAAGCCAAGAACTGCGAGCGCGACGACGAGGGCGAGAACCGCGAGGACTTCCATGCGAGACAAGTTACGTCGGGGGTGTCAGGGCGAGCGCCCACTGCCACCTGCAAGACTCTGACGTGTGACGGGAAGAGCAGGCGACGTCGAGGCGATCCAGCGCCGTACCCTGCGGGTGTTGGTGCTCGGCCAGTTGGCCGCAGCGGCGGCGTTGTCGTCTGCGGTGACGGTTGGCGCGTACGTGGTGCAGAGCATCCTCGGGCAGTCGACGCCGTGGGGTGGTATTGCCACGGCGACGGTGACGACGGGGACGGCGTTCATGTCGCAGGTGTTGGCGCGGATGATGAACCGTCGTGGCCGGCGGCGGGGTCTGCAGACGGGCTATGCGATGGCGATCGTCGGCGGCGTGACGGCGGGTGTCGGCGCGGAGACGAAGTTGTTGCCGGTGTTCATCATCGGTCTGTTCGTGTACGGGTCGGGTCAGGCGTCGAACCTGTTGTCGCGGTACGCAGCCACCGACCTTGCCGCACCCGACAAACGTGGCGCGGCGATGAGCCGCATCCTCTTTGCTTCGACGTTCGGAGCGGTGTTGGGCCCGGTGTTGGTGCAGCCCGCGCAGTGGGCCGGTGAAGAGTTGTTCGGGTGGCACAAGTACACGGGACCCTGGGTTTTCTCGGCCGCCTTCTTCATCGTTTCATTGGTCAATGCCGCGGTTCGTCTGAAGCCCGACCCCTTGTTCTTGGCGCGTGAGTTGCGCGGGGAAGCGGTGGGGCAAGTGCCGCAGTTGAAGATTCACGAGGCATATTCGGCGGCGTTCGAGACGGTGAACGGCCGCATCGCGGTGTTCGCGATGGTGGTGTCGCAGATGACGATGGTGGCGGTGATGACGATGACCCCGGTGCACCTGAAATTCCACGGTCACGAAACGGTGAACGCGTACATCATCTCGCTGCACATCGCGGGTATGTACGCGTTCAGTCCGTTGGTGGGAAAGTTCAGTGACAAGAACGGACGACAGGCCGCGATTCGTCTCGGCGGTGTGTTGCTGGTGGCCGCGACAGCGTTCTCGGCCCTGTCGGGCGACCACTATCTGTTGTTGTTCCCCGCGCTCTGGCTGTTGGGAGCGGGGTGGAGCTTCGGCCTCATTGGCGGGTCGAGCCTTCTCATCGATTC
>DAINNS010000156.1:0-4105 GCA_036735765.1 Ilumatobacteraceae bacterium
TTGCCGGACCCGTCGACCGAGCGGCGGGTTCCGCTCGCTCAGGGTGCGCGCTTCGTCGTCGACACGCAGCGTTTGTGGCACGTGGTCGTTCACAACCACGACTTCCCGCGCTATGCGTTGATCACGAGTTTCGAGTCCACGCCGGCATTCGCCGGCTGGATCAACGACCAGAGACTCTGACTACTTGCCGCGGCGTGCCGCGGCGATGTGGGCAATTTCGCCCATGATCCGCGAGATGTCGAAATCTTTGGGCGTGTAGACGGCGGCGATGCCGCTGTTGCGGAGATTGTCGCGGTCGTCTTCGGGGATGATGCCGCCCACGACCACGGGCGTGTCGAGACCCTCGGCAGCGAGCAACTTCAGAACCTCGGGAACGAGCGAGAGGTGCGAGCCCGAGAGGATCGACAGACCGATGATGTCGGGGTCTTCGTCCCGAGCGCTGGCAACGATCTGTTCGGGCGTCAGGCGAATGCCGCTGTAGACGACCTCCATGCCGGCATCGCGTGCGGCAACGGCGATCTGCTCGGCGCCGTTCGAGTGGCCATCGAGGCCGGGTTTGGCGACGAGGAACTTGGGTGGTCCACCCGGGATGCTTTTCACGAACTGCGCCACATCGGCGAGTTCGGTGGTGCGACGACCCAGCGCGGCGGCGACACCCGTAGGTGCGCGGTATTCACCGAAGATCTCGCGCAGTGCGGTGCCCCATTCACCGGTGGTTCCGCCGGCCTTGGCGAGCGCGATCGAGGGCGGAACGATGTTCAGGCCCTCTGCTGCGGCATGGCGCAGTTCGCGCAACGCGGCTTCGACGGCGGCGTTGTCGCGCGACGCACGCCAGGCGTTGGTGTCGGCGATGGTTTCGGCTTCGACGGCCGGGTCGACCTTCAGGATGTTGCCGTCGCCACCGAGCGGCGAATCGGCGGTCTCGGTGAACTTGTTGACGCCCACCACCACTTGGTCGCCGGTCTCGATGCGACGGGTGCGCTCGGCCATCGATGCGACGAGGCGTCCCTTCAGTTCCTCGATGGCTTCGAAGGCGCCGCCGAGCGAGAGAATTTCCTGCAGTTCGGCCCACGCTGCATCACGGATTTCCGCGGTGCGCGTCTCGACGACCTTCGAGCCGTCGAAGATGTCGCCGTGTTCGAGAAGATCGGTTTCGAACGCGAGCACCTGCTGCATGCGCAGTGACCACTGCTGGTCCCACGGGCGGGGAAGACCGAGTGCCTCGTTCCATGCGGGCAACTGCACCGAACGTGCTCGGGCCTTCTTCGACAATGTGACGGCGAGCATCTCGAGAACGATGCGCTGCACGTTGTTCTCGGGCTGTGCTTCGGTGAGGCCGAGCGAGTTCACCTGCACGCCGTAACGGAAGCGGCGGGCCTTCGCGTCGGTGACCCCGTAACGCTCGAGGCCGATGCGATCCCACAGTTCGGTGAACGCGCGCATCTTGCACATCTCGTCGACGAAGCGGATGCCCGCGTTGACGAAGAACGAAATCGATCCGAACACCTGGGCGAACTGGGACTCTTCGACCTGGCCGCTGGCGCGAACCGCGTCGAGGATGTCGATGGCGGTGGCCAACGAGTAGGCGATCTCCTGCACGGGGGTGGCCCCGGCTTCTTGCAGGTGGTACGAGCACACGTTCATCGGGTTCCACTTGGGTGCGTTGTTCGTGCACCACGCAACCATGTCGACAATGAGACGCTTGGAGGGTGCCGGCGGAAAGATGTAGGTGCCGCGCGAAAGGTATTCCTTCACGATGTCGTTCTGTGTGGTGCCACGCAGCGCGGTGCTGGGTGTGCCCTGCTCGTCAGCGTTGGCGACGTACAGCGCGAGCAGCCATGCGGCTGTTGCATTGATCGTCATCGAGGTGTTCATCTGTCCCGGCGGGATGCCCTCGAGAAGCGTGCGCATGTGTCCGAGGTGCGCGACGGGAACGCCGACCTTGCCGACCTCGCCGCGGGCGAGCACGTGGTCGGGGTCGTATCCGGTCTGGGTAGGGAGATCGAACGCGATCGACAGACCCGTCTGGCCTTTGGCGAGGTTCGTTCGGTACAACTCGTTCGAGGCCTTCGCGGTGGAGTGCCCCGAATAGGTGCGCATCAACCATGCGTCTTCGCGGCGCACTTCGCTGCCGGGGGTGTCTTTGCGGGGCGTGTCGGCGCTCATGGGCCAAGTCTCACGCGTCGATCAGGAATTCCCAACGGCGAGGGCCAGCAGCCCGAGGTACTCGGCCCGCGGCACCTCGACCACGCCCAGCGAGGCGAGGTGCGGGGTGCTCCATTGGACATCGAGAAGCGTCATGCCCGAGGCCCGCATCGCCCCGACGAGATGCATGAGCGCCACTTTGCTCGCGTCACGTTGGATGTGGAACATCGACTCGCCCGCGAAGAACCGGCCGATCCGGACGCCGTACAGGCCCCCGACGAGGTGGCCCTCGGCGTTGCGCGCCTCGACCGAATGCGCCCAGCCGAGGTGATGCAATTCTTCGTAGGCGTCGATGAACTGGCGTGTGATCCATACGCCCTCGCGTGTTGGTGACGCGCACGCGCGGATCACTTCGTCGAAGCACGTGTCGAACGTGACGGTGTAGCGACGCGCGCTCTGGCGCATCGATCGCGTCACCCGCAACGCGTCGAGTGGCAGAACCCCACGCGCCGCCGGCGACCACCAGCCGATCTGTCGGTTGGTGCGACCGATGCCCATCGGAAACAGCCCCGACTTGTACGCACGCACAAGAGTCGCGGGGTCGAGGTCTGCACCGGCTGCAACGAGGTCATCGCCCGACCAGGTGTCGGGCGGCGGAAAATCCCAGCGGCTCTCACCGACGGGAACCGGTGCGGCATCCCATGACACGCAATCAGTTCTAGCAAGTATCCGGTTCTAGTAGGTACGGAAGCCCCGACCCGTCTTGCGACCGAGGTTGCCATCGGCGACGAGTGCGACGAGCGAATCGGCGGGTAGATCGGCGGGGTTGCCCGAAGCAGCGTGCAGCGTCTCGATGATGGAGAGCGAGGTGTCGAGACCGACGAGGTCGAGAAGGGCGAAAGGTCCCATGGGGAAATTGCAGCCGCCCTTCATCGCCGTGTCGATGTCGTCGATCGACGCGGTACCGCGCTCCATCATCTTGATCGCGTTGTTGAGATAGGGGAAGAGCAGCGCGTTCACGATGAATCCCGGGTCGTCGCGCACGAGGACAGCGTCCTTGCCGCACGCCGTGACGAACGCAAGTGCGGTGTCGATCGTCGACTGAGTCGCGGTGACCGGCTGAATCACTTCGACGAGGGGCAGTGTCGTTGCGGGATTGAAGAAGTGAATGCCGCACACACGGTCGGGGTGTGCGGTTGCCAGTGCGAGTTCCGAGACGGAGAGGGTGCTGGTGTTCGTGGCAACCACCGAGTCGGGGGGCATCACGTCCCCGAGTTCACGGAGCAAGGTGACCTTTTGATCCTTGTCCTCGATGATCGATTCGATGACGATCGAACAACTCGAAAGATCCGTGAGTTTGGTTGTCGATGTGAGACGCCTCAACGCATCGTCGCGTACGTCAGCCGCGAGCTTTCCGCGCTCGACGCGCTTGCCGAGGCTCTTCGCCACCTGTGCGACGAGGTCGTTGGCACCCTTGTCCGACCGCGCGCGCACCACGGTGTCGAATCCTGCGAGCAGTGCGACTTCGGCGATGCCTGCCGCCATGATCCCTGAACCTGCGATGCCCACGGGTTGAACTGCGGGCAAAGACATGCCTTCGACTCTAGTTACCACTCGGTAACTTTGGCAACGGTCAATAGGGTTGGCGCGTGACCCCCGAACAGGCGCGCTCTCTTGCCGTGCACCCCAATCGGCACGTGCCGCTCCAGACCGCCCACAACTTCCGCGACCTCGGGGGATACCCGACGGCCGATGGCCGCTCGACCCGCTGGGGTGTGGCGTACCGGGCCGACGCGCTGTACAGCCTCAGCCCCGCCGATTGGGGGGTGCTGGAAGAGCGCAACGTTCGTCACGTGATCGACCTGCGTTCGCAACATGAACTGGAGACGCGGGGTCGTTTCCGCGACGACGTGTACCCGGCGACGCCGCACCATTTCCCCGTGCTCGACATTCCGTGGGC
>DAINNS010000157.1:0-4066 GCA_036735765.1 Ilumatobacteraceae bacterium
GGGCTGGGGTGACGTCGCGCGCCAAGGCGACATTGCAGTACTGAAGACCGACTTCGAAGGTCTTCGCGCGGACTTCGGACGTCTTCGCGGAGATTTTGACCGACTGCGGTCCGACATCGACGTGAAATTCGAGACGATGCACAAGAGCATCGTGAATGAAATCAATGCCACCGTGACCGACAAGTTGAATTCCCAGATGCGTTGGATGATCGCGTTGTTTGCGACACAGTTTCTGGCGCTGGCGGCGATCGCGTTCCGCTGAGACGGTCACTGATCCGCACACATTCGGTGGACGAACACCACCGAAAGGATTACCGTGACCGACACAGAAGCGCGTCGTTTTGCGATGTACCGCGCATTACGCAACGAACTGGGAGTAGCCGTGGCCGACACACTGATGGAACACCTACCGCCCTCGGGCTGGGGTGACGTCGCGCGCCAAGGCGACATTGCGGTACTGAAGACCGATATCGCCGGCCTGAAGTCCGACGTAGCAACCCTCAATACCGACGTCACGGCTCTGAAAACCGAGATGGCCGGTGTCAAGACCGAAATTGTCGTGCTCGGGGTGAGTGTCGAAGGCCTTCGCACGGAGATGAACGTGAAGATTGATGCGCTACGAACGGGCATCGTGAATGAAGTCAATGCCAATGTGACGGACAAACTGAATTCACAGTTGCGTTGGATGATCGGACTGTTTGCGACACAGTTCCTCGCGCTGGCCGCGATCGCGTTCCGCTGAGTTTTCTGTTCAGTCCTTCGGCGGCACCCAGGTCGACAAGAAGCGGCCGAGCCTGCCGATTGCCTCGGTGAGATCTTTCGCCCACGGCAGTGTGACGATGCGCAGGTGGTCGGGCTTGGGCCAGTTGAAGCCCGTGCCCTGCACGACGAGAACGTGTTCGGCGCGCAGGAAGTCGAGCACGAAACGACGATCGTCCTTGATGGGATACACCTCGGGGTCGAGCTTCGGGAAGATGTAGAGCGCACCCTTCGGCTTCACGCACGACACACCGGGGATTTCCTCGAGGGCCTTGACCGCGGCATCGCGCTGGGCGAGCAAACGCCCGCCGGGAAGAATGAGGTCTTTGATGCTCTGACGGCCGCCGAGTGCGGTTTGGATCGCGTGCTGCGCGGGGACGTTGGCGCACAGACGCATGTTGGTGAGCATCGAGATGCCCTCGATGTAGCTGGCGGCGTGACGACGCGGGCCGGTCATGACCATCCAACCCGAGCGGAAACCCGCAAGGCGATACGCCTTGGAGAGTCCGTTGAATGTCAGAGTGAAGACGTCGGGTGCGATTGCCGCGAACGGTGTGTGCGTGGCGTCGTCGTAGAGGATCTTGTCGTAGATCTCGTCGGCCATGACGACAAGGTTGCGTTCGGCCGCAATGTCGGCGATTTGGCGCAGGGTCTTCGTGCTGTAGACGGCGCCCGTGGGGTTGTTGGGGTTGATGACAACGATCGCCTTGGTGCGGTCGGTGACCTTGCTGCGCAGGTCTTCGACGTCGGGGTTCCAACCGTTTTCCTCGTCGCAGAGGTAGTGCACCGCATTGCCGCCCGCAAGATTCGTTGCGGCCGTCCAGAGGGGATAGTCGGGGGCAGGGATGAGAACTTCGTCGCCGTTGTTCAGCAGCGCCTGCAGTGCAACCTGGATGAGTTCGCTGACGCCGTTGCCCAGCCACACGTCGTCGACGTTGGTGATGTCGATGCCGTGCGTTTGGTAGTACTGCACGACCGCGGTGCGCGCCGAGACGATTCCCTGAGAATCGGAATAGCCCTGCGCGTTCGGCAGGTTGCGAATGACATCGACGAGAATTTCGGGTGGTGCCTCGAAACCGAACGGCGCCGGGTTGCCGATGTTCAGCTTCATGATGCGGTGGCCGAGGTCTTCGAGTCGACGGGCCTCTTCGAGCACGGGTCCACGGATGTCGTAGAGGACGTCGGCCAACTTGTCCGACTGCTTGAGTTCCCTGCTCGTTGTCACCGCGTCAGCCTTGCAGAAACCGCCGCCGATTCCACGCGATTTTCCCAGGTTTCAGAGGGCTTGGGCGAGGGCGAGGGCCTGTTGGGTTGCAAAAGTCCAGCGGCGCGGTGCGTAGGCGTCGCCGAGGATGTGCAGTTCCGGGTGCTTGCCCTTCAACGCGTCATAGAGCGTGGTCTCGGAGTAGCTGCCGGTGGCGAGAACGACCGTGTCGATCTTCTTCAGCTTCTTTTCTCTGTTGCTGTAGGAGTGGGCAACCTTCACCCAGTTCTTGCCGATCTCGACGGCGCGGAACATGGTCTTCACCTTCACGCCGGCTTCGTCGACCATCGCCATCATCGACCCGATCGAGTACGACCCCACGAGTTGCGACGGCGCGATCGTCGGGAACATCACTGTGACTTCGTGGCCATGGCCGGCGATGTGTTCTGCGACCGTCAACGGTGACGGGCGGTCGTCTTCGGCAAGAACGAGGACACGCTTGCCGGGCTTCTTCTCACCGTTCAACACCTGGGCGACGGTGAGTACGTGCGGCAGGTCTTCGCCGGGAATTCCGGGCTTGCGCACCTTGGCACCGGTGGCCACGCACACCGCATCGGCGCCGAACTTCAGCACCTCATCAACCGTCGCCTCTTTGTTCAGTTCGATCTTCACGCCCGCGTCGGCGAGTCGCCACTCCTGGAAGCGCACCCACTTGGCGTAGTTGCGGTTCATTCGCACCTTCGACGACAACGTGATTTGCCCACCGAGTTCGGGGGCCTTCTCCCACAGAGTCACCTCGTGTCCACGCTCGGCGGCAAGGCCGGCGAGTTCCATACCTGCGGGGCCGGCGCCGATGACGAGCACGCGCTTCTTCGTCACGAGGGGCTTCAGGCCGCCCTCGGACTCGCGGCCCGACAGCGGGTTGCCCGCACAACCGAAGCCGAGGCCTTCGACGGTGCTGCGGTGAATGCAGTCGTTCAAGCCGACGCACGGGCGGATGGTGTGTGCGAGATCGCGACGAACCTTGTTGACGAAGTTGCTGTCGGCGATGTTCGCCCGCACCATGCCCACGATGTCGGCCTGACCCTTTTCGATGATCTCGGCGGCTTTCTCGGGCGAGGTGACGCGACCCACGTAGATGACGGGCAGGTGTGTGCCCTTCTTCGCTTCGCCGCACAGGTCGGCCCAATGGCCTTCGGGGTGCGCGCCGAGTTGGATGTACGACGGTACGCCCCAGTTGTTGCCGACGTCGAGAGAGAAATAGTCGACGGTGCCGTCGGCGGTGAACTTTTCGAGCAGGTAGCGGCAGTAGTTGACGTCGTAGCCGCCGTCGAGAAGTTCATCGATGCACAAGCGCAAGCCGAGGGTGACATTGCGCGGCTGGTGCGCGCGAATCGAATCAACGACGTCTTTCAGGAACTTGCGCCGGCCTTCCTCGTCGCCGCCGTACTCGTCGGTGCGCTTGTTGGTCTTCGGCGAGAGGAACCACTGCAGCAGGTCGTCGTGATTGGCGTGGAGTTCGATGACGTCGACGCCCTGTGCGATCGCGATCGCGGCGGACTCGCCGTACTCCTTGATCATCCAGGCGATTTCGTCACGGTCCATTGCGTGCGGAATCTTGAAGTCGGCATAACCGCTGGGCTCTTGGGATGGCGACAGTGGCTTGCCGCCCTGCAACACCATTTGCACGGTGCCGTAACCGCCGGCTTCGTGGATCGCATCCATCATCCGCTTCACACGATCGGGGTACAGCGGATTGCGGAAATGGCCGGGACCGTTTGCACCGACACCCGTCGGTTCGAAGCCGAGCGGCAGCGGGTTCTTCACGAACACGGGTCCGCCGCCGACCCATTCGTTGCCGCCCTTCACGCGTGCGACGTAGTACTGCACGAACTTCTGGAACTGCTCCTCGTTGCCCATGAAGTTGCTGGCACCGGCAGAGTGCGGCGGCACCATCAGCCTGTGGGTCAGATTCATCTGGCCCACCGTGATGGGCTGGAACAGCGACAAATACTTCGACATGGACCCCTCCGTGCGTCAACGACGAAAAAACGCTAACGAAACACGCGGGGTGTCCCCGAGGCAGAGACCTGTCTGTTTTGT
>DAINNS010000158.1:0-4007 GCA_036735765.1 Ilumatobacteraceae bacterium
ATGCGCGACAGCGCACCCGCCGATTGCTGCACGCCCAAGGCCTCACCGCGTTTGTCGGGAGCAACCGAATCAGCGACGACGCTGGTGAGCGAGGGCGTGACGACACCCTGGCCGAGGGACAGAAGTGCCAGTGCGACGAACAACAACACCCAGACATCCGCGACCGACAGGACGAGGAATCCCCCGATCAACACGACGAATCCCACCGACAACAACTTCATCGATCCGAACGACTTCGTCAGCGGTCCGATGAGTGCGCCTTGCACGATCACCAACATCACGCCGACGACGAGGAACACCGCGGCGGCCGACCCTTCGGTGAGGTCGAAGCGGCGTTGGCCGAACAACGCAAAGGTGGCCTCGAAACCGGCGAAGGCCGACCCGGCGAGCAGAGCGGTACCGGTGTAGCGGTTGATGGTGAAACGTCGCCGCACCCGGGTCGATTCGCGTTGTGCGCGGGTCGTGTTGGTTTCGGGAAGGCGGAACCACGCCGCGATCGCGTTGCAGAGAGCGAACGCAGATGCGACGTAGAACGGCACGTGCGGACCACCGAGCGCGGCAAGACCACCAAGCGCGGGGCCGAACACGAAGCCCACGCCGAACGCAGCGCCGAGCATGCCGAGCAGTCGCGGACGATCCTCGGGTGAGGCGATGTCGGTGATGGCACTCTGCGCCACCGACACGCTCGCCCCGGACGCACCGTCGATGAAGCGGGCAAGGAACAGCAGCCACAGCACACCTGCCGCGCCGGTGAGGAAACTTCCGACGGCGGTGCCGAGCAACGACACGATGATGACCGGCTTGCGACCGACGCGGTCGGACAACCGACCGAGAACCGGCGCGAAGAAGAACTGCGCGATCGAGAACATCGAAAAGAGCAGACCCACTTCGAGACCACTCGCCCCGAACCGTTCGGCGTAGCGGCCGAGAATCGGCACGACCATGCCGAAGCCCACCATGTCGAGCGCGACGGTGCTCCAGATCGTCCAGAAACCCTTCGGGTAACGCTGCTTCATTCGCGTGTTGGGCTCCGGTACGTCACCCGCGACGCACGCGGGTGCCGTCCTTCGTCGTCTCGACGACGTAACCCGCCGCCTGAATCTCTCCGCGCAAGGCATCGGCGCGGGCGAAGTCCTTCGCCGCACGCGCCGCATCGAGTTCGGCGGCCTTGGCGACCATCGCCGGGTCGACGTCGCCGACGTCGTTGATCGTCAGGCCGAACGCGGCGCACATCTCGCGTACCGCTGCTGCGAGCGCGGCCGAATCGCCCGCGTTGCCCGCATCGATGGCGGCGTTCGCGCGGCGCATCGTGTCGAACATCAACGCGGTCGCTGCAGGCGTGTCGAGGTCGTTGTCCATGGCGGAGCGGAATGCGTCGAGAACACCGGCGTCGGCCTGTGCGCCGACGGTGTCGACCCGCGCGAAGAACGCGTCGATACCGGCGAGGGCCTTCACAGCTGCATCGATGTTGTCCTGGCCGACGCGCACGGGCGAGCGGTAGTGCGTTTGCAGCAACAACATGCGGTACGCGCGCGGGTCGTACTTCTCGACGAGGTCGAGCAGGTTGGCGACGTTGCCAAGACTCTTCGACATCTTCTCGCCCTCGGCGTCGACAACGAAACCGTTGTGCATCCAGTGCGCGGCGAACTGCTTGCCCAACGCGACGGCCTGCGCACGCTCGTTTTCGTGGTGCGGGAACCGCAGGTCGGCACCGCCGCAATGCAGGTCGAACCCCTCACCCAGCAATTCCAGGCTCATGACGACGCATTCGCTGTGCCAACCCGGACGGCCCTCACCCCACGGCGACGGCCATGACGGTTCGCCCGGCTTGCTGAACTTCCACAGCGCGAAGTCGGCAGGGTGGCGCTTTTCGTTCGCACCGAGAACCTCGCGCTCGCCACCGCCGGCAAGCATGTCCTCGAGTCGTTGGTGGGCAAGCAGGCCGTAGTCGTCGACCGAGGTGACCGACAGGTACACCCCGTCGGACGTGGCGTAGGCACGGTCGCCCGCCACGAGCGTGGCGATCATGTCGACCATGCTCTCGACGTATTCGGTGGCGTGGGGAACGTCGGTGGGCCGCTCGACCCCCAGCGCCGACATCGCGCGGAACCAGACGTCCTCGCACTTGTGGGTGATCTCCTGCCAGGGTCGGTCTTCGCGGTTCGCCCGGTCGATGATCTTGTCGTCGATGTCGGTGATGTTCGACACCAGCCGCACCTGCACGCCCGACCACGTGAGGTAGCGACGCAGAATGTCGTAGACGAGCGTGGCCCGGCCGTGGCCGAGGTGCGGCGGCCCGTAGACGGTGGGTCCGCACAGATAGATGGAAAGGTGTCCCGGCCGGCGCATCGCGAGGGGCCTGATCCCCTGTGTGGCCGTGTCATAGAGGGAAAGCACGTTCTGACTCTAGGGTAAGTGCCTATGCCAACACCCCCTGAGAAGCCATCTCTCGACGGGATCGAGAGCCGTTGGTCGGCCGCTTGGGAGTCCGAGGGCGTCTATGCGTTCGACAGGTCGCGCCCGCGCGCCGAGGTGTTCGCCATCGACACGCCGCCTCCGACCGTCAGCGGTTCGCTTCACATGGGCCACGTGTTTTCGTACACGCACACCGACACGTTGGCGCGCTTCTGGCGCATGTCGGGCAAGGCCGTCTTCTATCCAATGGGCTGGGACGACAACGGCCTGCCCACCGAACGACGCGTGCAGAACTTCTACGGCGTCACGTGCGATCCGTCGGTCGCCTACGACCCGAGTTTCACGCCCCCGTTCCGCGGCGACCCGCCGAAGGATCACAAGCCGGTCCCCATCTCGCGGCCCAACTTCATCGAGTTGTGCAACGAGCTCACCCATGAAGACGAAAAGGTCTTCGAGGAACTGTTCCGCCGTCTCGGCCTGTCGGTCGACTGGTCACTGCTCTACACCACCATCGAGGAACGCAGCCGTCGCGTCAGCCAGCGTGCGTTCCTGAACAACCTCGCTCGTGGCGAGGCCTACTCGCAGGAAGCTCCCACGTTGTGGGACGTCGACTTCGACACCGCCGTCGCACAGGCCGAACTGGAAGACCGTGACCGGCCGGGTGCGTACCACACCCTCACTTTCCACAAGACCGACGGTTCGGGTGACATCCTCATCGACACCACGCGCCCCGAGTTGTTGGCCGCGTGCGTCGCCCTCGTCGCCCACCCCGACGACGAGCGTTACCAGCCGTTGTTCGGCGCAACCGTGCGCACACCCCTCTTCGACGTCGAAGTGCCCATCGTGGCCCACCCGCTCGCCCAACCCGACAAGGGCACCGGTATCGCGATGATCTGCACGTTCGGCGACACGACCGACGTGACGTGGTGGCGCGAATTGAATCTGCCGACGCGCGCCATCATCGCGCGCAACGGACGCATCATCGCCGAAGCACCCGAGGCGATCACGTCGCAGCGCGGCCGCGACAACTACGCCGCCATTGCGGGCAAGAACGTGAAGCAGGCGCAGACCGCCGTCGTCGAACAACTGCGTGCAAGCGGTGAGATGCTGGGCGAGCCACGTGCCATCACCCACCCGGTGAAGTTCTTCGAAAAAGGCGAACGACCGCTCGAAATCGTCACATCGCGCCAGTGGTACATCCGCAACGGAGGCCGCGAAGCCGATCTGCGCACGCGACTCGTTCGTCGCGGACACGAACTCACGTGGCACCCCGACCACATGCGTCACCGCTACGAAAACTGGGTCGAGGGCCTGAACGGCGACTGGCTCATCAGCCGTCAGCGTTACTTCGGAGTGCCGATTCCGCTGTGGTACCCCGTTCTCACCGACGGGTCGATCGACCACGACCATCCGCTCGTTCCCGCGGCCGACCAACTTCCCATCGACCCCAGCACCGACGTGCCCGCGGGTTACACCGAAGCGCAACGTGGACAAGACGGCGGTTTCATCGGCGACCCCGACGTCATGGACACCTGGGCCACCAGTTCGTTGACACCACAGATCGCGGCCGGGTGGCTCGACAACCCCGCGAT
>DAINNS010000159.1:0-4005 GCA_036735765.1 Ilumatobacteraceae bacterium
GGGTGGCACCGAGGTGATTCCCGGCATCGGCAGCGACATCGCCGATCCCGAAGTCACCGAAAATGCCTACCCCGGCACACCCGTACGACCCCTGTTGTCGTTCATGGAAGACGGTCTCGCCCCGTTGTCGAAGCGGTATGCCGCAACCCGCGTACCACTCCTTCTCTATACGTCGGTGAACGACCACGTCGTCGATCCCGCGCAAAGCGACCGCCTCGCCGCCGAATACGGCTGCTCGGTCGAGCGCGTCATGCTCGAGCGGAGCTTCCATGTCGCCACTCAGGACTTCGACCGTGACCTCATCTTCACGGGCTCCGTCGCGTTCGCACGGCGCATGACGGGGGTCTGATCCGTGTCGCTTCTCGCGGCGATTCCCAGTCCGTCGTCGAACGCGCTCGAACTCGGGCCGTTGAAGTTGAACGCCTACGGGCTGATGATCGCGCTCGGTGTGATCCTCGCCGTGCGCATCGCGGGCAAGGCACTCGAACGTCGCGGCGCCGGCTCGGTCGACGAGTTCAGCGCCGTGGCGATGTGGGCGGTGCCCGCGGGTGTCATCGGTGCGCGCGCGTACCACGTGATCACCGACTGGGACCGCTTCTCTGGCGACTTCGGCGACGCCTTCAAGGTCTGGCAGGGCGGGCTCGGCATCTGGGGCGGCATTGCACTCGGTGTGCCGGTCGGAATGTGGGCCGCGCGCCGTCGCGGTCTCGATGTCGCGGTTGTCGTGACCGTCGCCGCGCCTGCGATCGCGGCTGCTCAGGCCATCGGTCGATGGGGAAACTGGTTCAACCAAGAACTCTTCGGCAGACCGACCGACCTGCCGTGGGCGTTGCGCGTCAGCGACGCGAAGGCGATCGGGGCAGGTTTCGACGCCGGCACGACGTTCCACCCGACCTTCCTCTACGAATCGTTGTGGTGCGCGGTCTTGTGCCTTGCGCTTCTCGCCGTCAACCGACGCGACTCGTTGCGTCCCGGCCGGGTTTTCTGGCTTTACGCGGCGGGCTACACCGCGATGCGGTTCTTCATCGAAGGTCTGCGCATCGATCGTGCCCACGAGGCCGGAGGCTTGCGTCTCAACCAATGGGTGTCGCTCGTGGTTTTCCTCTTCTCTCTCGCCCTTTTCGTCATTCAGGTTCGGGCCGATCGTCGGGTGGGGTCTAGCGTGACCACCCATGAGCACCAGCAGTAACCCCGCTTCCGGTAGCGACGTCGTTCTCTACGACACTCCCGCGCCGGGTGTCGCACTTCTCACTCTCAACAGGCCCGATCGGATGAACGCGTGGAACGCCGAACTGTCGGCGCGCTACTTCGGTTTGCTCGAGAACTGCGCGAACGATGACAACGTGCGCGCAATCGTGGTCACGGGAGCGGGCAGGGGATTCTGCGCCGGTGCCGACATGGACGCGCTGCAGTCGATTGGTGGTTCGGGCGGGGCGCCCAGTGCCGAAGCAGCGTCGGGTTCGCACCTGCAGTCGTTCACGACGACAGTTCCCAAGCCCGTCATCGCCGCGGTCAACGGTGCGTGTGCGGGAATCGGCATGGTCCAGGCGCTCGCGTGCGACATTCGCTTCGCCGCCGCCGGAGCAAAGTTCACGACCGCATTCGGCCGTCGCGGTCTCATCGCCGAGTACGGCATGAGTTGGTTGCTGCCGCGTCTGGTCGGCACCGCAAACGCTCTCGACTTGTTGATGTCCGCACGCGTCGTGCTCGCCGAAGAGGCTCATGCCATGGGCATGGTCAATGCGGTGCTTCCCGCTGACCAACTGCTCGACCACGCCGTTGCGTATGCGGCCGACCTCGCTGCGAACGTGTCACCGACGTCGATGGCCGTGATGAAAGAACAGGTCTATGCCGACTACGGCACGACGTTGGGCGATGCCGAGCAGAAGGCCCTTCGACTGATGAAAGAGTCCCTGCGCCGCAGTGACTTCAAGGAGGGCGTGGCGAGCTTCCTCGAGAAGCGACCCCCGAATTTTTCGCCCGTCTCTCGTTAGCATCCACCGCCGTGTCACAG
Source organism: Ilumatobacteraceae bacterium (assembly GCA_036735765.1). GTDB lineage: Bacteria > Actinomycetota > Acidimicrobiia > Acidimicrobiales > Ilumatobacteraceae > F1-20-MAGs119. The sequence continues at coordinate 2,015 of DAINNS010000159.1, forward strand.
CGCCTCACTGCAGCCGACGTGGCGAAGGTCGCGCGCCTCGCGCGTCTGAACGTCTCGCCCGAAGAAGTCGAGCGCTACACGCGCCAACTCGACGGCATGCTCGATCATTTCGCCGACATCGACAACCTCGACCTCGCAGCGGTCGAACCCATGACACAGCCCTATCCGCTCGTCAACGTCCTGCGTGCCGACGTCGAGCGTCCGTGTCTCGACCGTGACGAGGTGCTTGCCGTCGCACCGGCGGCGGAAGACGGCCGCTTCCGCGTGCCGCCGTCGGGTGGTCTGCATGAGTGAGTTTCCCTCCATCGCATCGATTGCCTCCGATGTCGCCGCGGGGCGCGCAACGGCACGCGGTGTGCTCGACCAACACCTTGCACGAATCGACGCGCGTGAGGGTGAGGTGCATGCGTTCAACCTCGTGATGCGTGAACGCGCGCTCGCCACCGCCGCAGACGTTGATGATCGTGTCAAGCGCGGTGAGAATCCCGGCCGTCTTGCCGGTGTGCCCATTGCGTTGAAAGACAACATGTGCACCCGTGGCGTCGAGACCACGTGTTCGTCGCGCATCCTCGAGGGCTGGAAGCCGCCGTACGACGCGACCGCGGTGCAGAAGCTCGCCGCCGAGGGTGCGGTGTTCGTCGGCAAGACCAACCTCGATGAGTTTGCGATGGGTTCGAGCACGGAGAACTCGGCGTTCGGGCCGACGCGCAACCCGCTCGACATCTCGCGCGTTCCGGGTGGCAGCAGCGGTGGAAGCGCCGCGGCAGTCGCCGCCGGATTCGCGGCGGGAAGTCTCGGCAGCGACACGGGTGGAAGCATCCGTCAACCTGCGGCGCTCTGCGGACTCGTCGGTGTGAAGCCGACCTACGGTCTCGTCAGTCGCTACGGCCTCGTAGCTTTTGCGAGCAGCCTCGACCAGATCGGGCCGTTCACGCACACGGTCGAAGACGCCGCGATCCTCACGGAAGTGGTTGCGGGGCACGACCCGATGGATTCGACGAGCATCCCGCAGGCGGCGCCCGACCTCATGGGTGCACTCGGTGCCGGCGTGAAGGGCCTCCGCATCGGACGCGTCGCCGATCTGCCGAAGGGTGCGGACCCCGACGTTCTTGCGCGGCTCGACGTTGCATTCGATGCACTGGCGAAGGCCGGCGCGACCATCGTCGATGTGAAGCTGCCGTCGCTTTCGTTCGCTCTCACCGCCTATTACCTGATCGCCCCCGCCGAGGCGAGCAGCAACCTCGCTCGCTATGACGGCGTGCGCTACGGCAAACGTGTTGCCGCGGGCGACATCAACACGATGTACGCCGACACACGCGAAGCCGGTTTCGGCGAAGAAGTGAAGCGACGCATCATGCTCGGCACCTACGCGCTGTCCGCCGGTTATTACGACGCGTACTACGGCAAGGCGCTGAAGGTGCGGCGTCTCATCGCCGACGACTTCGCTCGTGCGTACGCCGATGCCGACGTCATCCTCACGCCGACTTCGCCGTCCGTCGCCTTCCGATTCGGGTCGAAGACCGATGATCCGTTGGCGATGTATCTGTGCGACATCTTCACGATCCCGACGAACCTCGCAGGTCATCCGGCGATGAGCGTGCCGTTCGGAACCGGCCAGGACGACATGCCGGTCGGTGTGCAGGTGCTCGCGCCGACCCTGGGTGAGGCGACGATGTTCCGCGTGGCAGCAGAACTCGAGCGTGCGGTATGAGCGCGCCAACGAATCTCGACAACGGCCTGCCCGACGGCTGGGAACTCGTCGTCGGTCTCGAGGTCCACGTCGAACTCGCAACCAAGACGAAGTTGTTCAGCGCGTCGCCCAACCGATTCGGCGACGAACCAAACACCAACATCGATCCGGTGACGCTCGGTCTTCCCGGCGCGCTGCCGGTGTTGAACGAGCACGCGGTCGAACTGGCGATGCGCATCGGTCTTGCATTGAACTGTCGCGTGCAGCCGTGCACGTTCCACCGCAAGAACTACTTCTACCC
>DAINNS010000160.1:0-3986 GCA_036735765.1 Ilumatobacteraceae bacterium
GCTGGTCGACGCAAACGACCATGTGTGGGGAATCGACCACGGAGTCTGTTTCTCCTCCGACTTTAAGTTGCGCACCGTCATCTGGGACTTCGCCACCGAGAATCTGACGACACTCCACCGCGAGGCGCTCACGCGTGTCGTGGAGCAGGTGCCTCTGCGCGTCGCTGCTCTGCTCGACGATGAAGAGGTTGCAGCAATCGCCGAACGTGCGCGCTGGTTGCTCGACGCCGGGGTGTTGCCCTACGACCCGTCGGGTCGAAGGGTTCCCTGGCCACTCGTCTGAGCCGACCTAACCTGCGACCATGCACAGCGACCTCGATGCACTCGTCGACCGCGCCGACCTCGACGAGATCATCCGACGCATCGACGACCTGTGCACGATGCGGGATTGGGTGAAACTCGCATCGCTGCGCGACAAGGCCGCCGCCGCCGTGCGTACCGGTCGCCAGACATGGCCCTGTGCGACTCTCGCCAACTACCGCCTCGCCTTGCACGGGCCCGCCGACATCGCCGCCGCCTCGTTGCAGCACCCGACGAGCACCTTCAGCATCGGCCCGCTGACCGAAGTGATCGCACAGAACCACACCTGGGCCGAGCTGGCCGACCACATCGACGATGCACCGTTGCGCGGCTTCGTTGCCTACGAGCGGGCGATGCGCGGCGAATCGATTCCCGACAGTCGGGAATTGCGTGCCGTCCTCGAGATTCCGCTCAACCCTGCCCCGTGGGAGCCCGTGTACGAGCCGCCGATCTACGACGACAACGGGGTGAGTGCCCCGACACCGCAACTCAATATCGCGCCGCCGACCGAGGTGTCGTGCACTCCAGCGTCGACCGACGAAGACCCCGACATCGAGGCAGCGGTGCGTGCGGTCGTCGACGCATGGACGACTCAATCGAACGGTCGCGTCTCTTTTGCCGCCGTGTCGGGCGGAATCGATTCGGCACTCGGTGCACTCGGCCTGGCCCGCGCACGGGTGTCGCCCCTCGAACCGTCACAGGTGATGGCCCTCGTCGCGTGGGCCGGCGCATCGGGTGGCGCACATGGCCGTCGTCGTGGCGGCGCACAAGGACGCTTCGGTGCATGGTGGTTGGCCACTGCGATGGCCGACGCACTCGACGAGTGGCCGCTTCCCCCCGGCACGTTGCGCGCGGAGATGGAAGAGCTTCAGTGGTTCACGTGGACAGCCAACGAGCCCACCCTCGGATGGCAACTCCAACTCGCCATCTGGGACCCGTTCAATGACATGTCGTGGGCGTTTCCCGCCCGCGACCAGTGAGTTCGGCGTGGGCGTTTACCGCCCGCGACCAGTGAACACGGCGTAAGAGTCAGCGGCCCTTCAGGGCTTCGATCAACTTCGGCAGAACCTTGTGCACGTCACCGACGATGCCGAGGTCTGCGATACCGAAGATCGGCGCTTCCTTGTCCTTGTTGACCGCGATGATGTTCTTCGAGCCCTTCATGCCGACCATGTGCTGCGTCGCACCCGAGATGCCCGCGGCGATGTAGACGCTCGGCTTCACGACCTTGCCGGTCTGGCCGACCTGGTACGAGTACGGAACCCAACCAGCGTCGACGATTGCGCGCGAAGCGCCGGGGGCGCCCTTCAGCAGCTTGGCCAATTCCTCGACCAGGCCGTACTTGTCGGCCTCGCCGAGGCCACGACCACCCGACACCACGATGTCGGCTTCGTCGAGCTTCGGGCCCGTGGTCTCTTCGACATGGACCGCGGTCACCTTTGCTGCGCCGGTTGCACCGAGGTCGGGCACGGCAACCGTGACGACTTCGGGCGCGCCGCCGCCCGCCGATTCGGCGGCAAAGCTCTTCGGGCGGAAAGCGACGAGGTACGGGCCCTCACCGGTGAAGGTGGTGGTGACGAGCGTGTTGCCACCGAAGATCGGTGTGGTCGCGCTGACCGAACCACCGTCGACGCTGACGTCGATGCTGTTGGTGAGGACCGTCTTGTCGAGCTTCACAGAGAGGCGCGACATCACGTCGCGGCCCTCGTAGTTCTGCGGGAAGAGGACGAGGTCGGGCTTGTCGCCACCGTCGATCACTGCCTTCATCGCCGATGCTACGGCGACGCCGGGGAGCTTGCCCCCGAGGTTGCCGGTCGAATACACCTTCGTCGCGCCGTACTCACCCAGAGCAGCCGCAACCGACGATGCGTCGTCACCGATGAACACGGCGACGTTCGACGCGAGCGAGCGCGCCTTCGTGAGCAGTTCGAGAGTCGCCGATGTCGGCGCACCATTTGCGATCTGCGCGAATACCCAGACGTTGTTCACAGACATGTTGTTGACCTCAGATCACTTTCAGGTTTTCCAGGAATGCAACGATCTTGCCGAACGACTCGCCGTCGTCCTCGATGATCTCGCCGGCTTGACGGGCCTCGGCCTGTGCGACGTTCGAGATCTTCTGGCCCGCTCCGGCCCAACCAGCAGGCGACACACCGAGGTCGGCGGCCGTGACGGTGTCGACGGGCTTGCTCTTCGCGGCCATGATGCCCTTGAAGCTCGGGTAGCGCGGCTCGACGACACCCGCGGTGACGCTGATGAGCGCGGGCAACGGGCACTCGACCTCGTCGTAACCCGCTTCGGTTTGACGATCGACGCGCAGCGTGCCGCCATCGACGGCAACCTTCTTTGCGAACGTGACCGAAGGAAGACCGAGCACCTCGGCCATCTGCTCGGGCACGGTTCCGGTGTAACCATCGGAAGACTCGGTTGCGGCGATCACGAGATCGGCGCCGCCCAACTTCTGCACCGCGGCGGCGAGCACCTTCGCGGTGGTGAGTGCATCGCTACCCTGCAGCGCCGGATCGGAAACGAGCACACCCTTTGCCGCACCCATGGCGAGCGCGGTACGCATACCCGCGGTCTCACCGTTCGGAGCCATCGACACGAGGTTCACTTCGCCACCACCTGCGGCGGCGACCAACTGCAGTGCCATCTCCACGCCGTATGCGTCGGAGTCGTCGAGGATGAGCTTGCCGTCACGCTTCAGGGTGTTGGTGGAGCCGTCGAGGGCGCCGGGCGTGGCGGGGTCCGGAATCTGTTTCACACAGACGATCACGTTCATAAGACGACCATTGTTACCGCTCGGTTGGCCTGCCGCCCAACCGAGAAGGCCCACTGATAGCGTGGCGGCGCCGTGAGACTGCTTCTGGTCGTCAACTCCTTTGCGTCATCCGTCACAGCGCGCAACACGGTGGTCGTCCACCAGCAACTGGCCCGCCGCCACGACGTGCAGGTGGTCGAAACTAACCGCCGCGGCCACGCCACCCGCTTTGCGCAGGACGCTGCCCGACGGGGCCTCGACGCCGTGGTCGCCTTCGGCGGCGACGGCACCCTGAACGAGGTCGCCACCGGCGTCGCCGGCTCCGACACGGCCCTCGCCGTGCTCCCCGGCGGGTCCACCAATGTCTTTGCCCGCACCCTCGGTATGCCGAATGACCCGGCCGCAGCGGTGAAACAGCTCTGCACCGCGCTCGACAACGAATCGATCAAGCCCATCGGTCTCGGCAACTGCAACGGTCGCTACTTCTGTTTCCACACGGGGGTCGGCTACGACGCCGCGGTGGTGCGACTCGTGGAACGCCGCGCGTCGTTGAAGCGCTACCTCGGCCACCCGCTCTTCGTCGGTGCGGCACTGCAAACCTGGGCCGTCGGCTACGGCAGGAAGCGACCGCACTTCAACGTGCGCATCGGTGAGACGGCCCCGATCGAAGGCTTCTTCACGATCGTGATGAACACCAACCCGTACACGTTCCTCGGCAAGAAACCTCTCAACCTGTCGCCGCAAACCAATCTCGATGCGGGGCTCACGGTGGTCACCTTCACGTCGCTGTCGGCGATGGGACTTCTCGGGTCACTCGGTCGCGCCCTTGTGCGTGGCGGTGTTCATGACAACAAGCACCTCGTCATCCGTGACAACGTGCAGGCACTCTCCGTCGACCACGACCGCCCCTTCCCGTACCAGCTCG
>DAINNS010000161.1:0-3951 GCA_036735765.1 Ilumatobacteraceae bacterium
CGATGTGCACTTCGACGCTGACCGGTGCACCTTCGATACCGAACAACGTCGATGAGTTGATACTTGCGAACACGCTGATGACTCCTGCCCGTCGGGGTTCGACACACTGTGAAAAGATGAAGTCGGTGAACGTTGTGCGACTTCTCCCCCATGTGTGCCGACGGCGGCCGACATCGGCAATCGCAGCAGTCGTCATCGCATGTTCCGGCGCGTTGCTCCTGGCCTCGTGTGGTGGGCCCGACCGCACGGCGACGAATTTCTGTCGGCAGCTCTCCCGGGAGATGCCGGGAATCGCGATGGTCCCCGCGTCGCAGTCGGATGCAGACGTTTTGGTGTCGCGCTACCGCAGACTCGGAGAAGTCGCTCCGTCAGCAGTCGCTGAGGACTGGGAGACTCTCGCGACGATGCTCGAGGATGCCGCGAGGTTGAACACCGCGAACAGTGACGACGTAGAGACGTTCACCAAAGAAGCCCTGCAGGCGAACAAGGCGGCCGCTCGGGCCCTTCAATGGGTGAAGGACACCTGCGGCGTCGATCTCAGCGGATTTCCCCCCGCTTCACAATGACCTTGTCGACGAGGCCGTACTGCTGTGCCTCTTCGGCCGTGAACCAACGGTCACGTTCGCTGTCGGCCTGAATCTGCTCGATCGGCTTGCCCGAATGCAGCGAGGTGAGTTCGGCCATCTTGCGCTTGATGTGCGCCAACTGCTCGGCCTGAATCGCGATGTCGGTGGCCTGACCACGCAGGCCGGCGAGGGGTTGGTGCATCATGATGCGCGCGTTCGGCAGCGTGTAACGCTTGCCCTTCGTCCCCGCAGTGAGCAGGAACTGCCCCATGGACGCAGCGAGCCCCATGCACACCGTCGCAACGTCGCACGAGACGAATTGCATGGTGTCGTAGATGGCCATGCCCGCGGTGATCGACCCGCCGGGGCTGTTGATGTAGAGCCAGATGTCGGAGTTGGGATCTTCGCCTTCGAGGTACAGCAGCTGGGCGCAGATCTGGTTGGCGATGTCATCGTTCACGTCGGTGCCCAACATGACGACGCGGTTCTTCATGAGCCGGCCGAACACATCGAAGCGGGGATCGGTCGAACCCGCCTCGAGCGACATGGGTACCGAACCTGCGGGGAAAGAAGACGACTGCGCCATGGCCGTGAGGTTAGTGGGGGGACGGCGTGGGCCGCCCACTTCGGGCAGAATGAACCGGTGACAGACGACGAAGACGAACAATTCTCGCCGAGCACCGACGAACTCCTCGGCAACAACGAGAACTTCGTCACTCAGTTCGCCGACCACGGCCTCGCTCTCCGACCGCGCCGCCACCTCGCGATCGTTGCCTGCATGGACAGCCGCATGGACATCTTCCAGATGCTCGGCCTGGCACACGGTGACGCCCACATCATTCGAAACGCCGGTGGCGTGGTCACCGACGACGTCGTGCGATCACTCGTGCTCTCTCAGCGGTTGTTGAACACAAAAGAGATCGTGCTCATTCACCACACCGACTGCGGCCTGCAGAAGGTCGAAGAAGCGAAGTTCTACGCCGAGCTCGCCTTCGAGAGTGGTCTGAAGCCGTGGTGGTCGCTCGAGGCGTTCGACGACCCGTACGACGACGTTCGCCAAAGCATCGGTCGTCTCTTGCATTCACCGTTCATCAAGTTCAAGGACCACATTCGCGGGTTCGTCTACGACGTGGGCAACGGTCGCCTCAACGAAGTCGGGGCAGATCCACGCCACGTCTGACGCCGCTGAACACGATTCCCACGCGCTCCGACGATTCGATTCGTTGCGAAGCACGCATCGTGATCACGCCCGCGAGGCCCGCACTGCCCGTCGGCGAAACGTCGATCGACGTCGTGCGATGCGCCGTCGCGTAGGCGGCGACCACGTCGGACTCGGGTGATACAACCGGAAACCCGCCGGTCTTCGTCATTGCGTCGCACACCGCGATCCAGTCGTATGTCTCGTCGTCGAGGATGCCGTCGGCCAGTGACGCCGGCTCTGACTCCCATGGCCACATGCACTCAGCCCAGCGCGGCCCCGCATTCGCGGTGCCGCCGGATGCGGATGCTGCACGCCACGCCCGTTCGAGCGGTGCACAACCCTCGGTCTGCACCGTCACGAGCGCGGTGTGCGAACCCGACAGCACCAAAGCTTCTCCGAGCCCGGCGGCGAACGCGCCGCCGCCGACCTGCACGACCATCTTCGACAGCGCATCGCGCCCGAGTTGGTGAACGATCTCCCAACCGATCACTCGACCGCCGTCGAGGCACCACGCGTTCTCCGTCCCCTGCACACCGAACGGTACGGCACCGGCGGCGACACGTTCGCGGAAACGCAGAACACACGGATCACCGGGCGGGTCGTCGGCGCGGCGCGGACAACGCTCGATCGTCGCACCAAGGGTGTTCAAGGTCTCCACGACGACGCCGCCCGCCGACTGCGGCACGAACACCCGAATCGGCCAGCGCACGGCTGCCGCGAGAGTCGAGGCTGCGATCGCGGCGTTGCCACACGATGCAATGGCGAGCTCGGGCCGGGTATCCGAATTCCACGGAGCGAGGCCGCGTGATTCGGCGAGCAACAGATGCAGAAGCTCGGTGAAGAGATGCCGCGCCTTGTGCGATCCCGCGACGTTGTGTGTTTCGTCCTTCACCCACACACCGCCCGCGTCGGAGAAGCCGAGTTCCGCCGACAGACGCGCTTCACGCCCCACGGGTGTGAAGCGGAATCCGGTTCCGGCGACGCTGGCGACCAGGTCGTCGGTGCGTTCGATGAACGAACGACGCTCGTCGTCGGAGAGCCCCGCGGACGCGGCGAATGCGTCCCATGCCAACATGCGACGGAACGCGACGAATGGATTGTCGGACTCGTCCGGCACGAACTCGGAGCCGTCCTCACGACTGTCGATGAGGAGAACGTGGTGCCGGTCTGCGCCGGCAGCGTTGGGGCAACGCCACGAGAGCGCCGTCGCAACGGGTACCACGGCGCCGCACGACGCGCACCGCAGGCGCTCGGCGACGACCGCGCGCATTGGCTACTTGTGCGCCGCGACGCGGGCGTTGAAGTCGGCGATCATTTCGTCCCACACGGGCATGTAGGCGCGGATGCCCCGCCAGAAGTCCTGCGAACGGCGTGCCTCGAACACGTCGAGGGGCGTGCCCTGCTGTTCGACCCACGTGTAGTAGCCGAGATTGAAGATGCGGTTCCGGTCGCGTTCGGTGCAGTCGATCATCGCATCGGTGTTGACATTCGCGAGATGTTCACCGTAGACCTCGGCCGCATCGGCACGGGTGAAGTCGTTACTGAAACGGTGCGCGAGAGTCTTCACACGCTCGCTGGGGTACAACGCCGAGCCGTCGGTGGCGATGGTGATGAGTGCGTCGTCTGCACCGAGACCCAACAGTTTCGCCGTCTTGATGGCGGCGAGCACGTTGCAGATGGCGGAGAAACCAAAGTGTTCGAGGTGCTCGAGCAGTTCGGCAGACAGACCGAGTCGGTCGGAGAGATAAGCCTTGCCCTCGGCGGTGTTGAAGAGCACGTCGAGTTCATCGGTTGCGCGGTCGGAAACCGCCACAACGACGTCGGTGTTCATCACGTTGTGGATGAGCGGAATGTGTTTGTCGCCAATGCCTTGGATGTTGTGTTCGCCAAAGCCGTTCTCGAGCATCGTCGGGCACTCGAGCGCCTCGACGGCGACGATCTTGGTGCCATAGAGATCCTTCAGCCTGTCGCCAGCCGCGATCGTTCCCGCACTACCCGTGGCCGAGGTGAATGCGGCACAGCGCAAACGCGGGTTGCCGCTGTTCTTGGCAACGGTCTCGAACGCGTGGGCAAGAGCCGACCCCGTCACGTAGTAGTGACCCACGTGGTTGCCGAACTCGCAGAACTGATTCAGGATGAAGTTGCCGGGATCCTTCGCCATCTCGTTGCAGGCGTCGTAGATCT
>DAINNS010000162.1:0-3951 GCA_036735765.1 Ilumatobacteraceae bacterium
CCGCGCATCAGGGCGGGGCTGGCGACGCGGAGCTTGGTGTCGCTGAACCGTGCGGCGGGGCGCACCTCGCGCACCTTGCCCATCACGGGGTGCGTACGCTCGACGAACACCTGGTTGTTTTTGATCTGTGGGTCGTTCGGAAGGTCGGCGATCGAGTTCACGGGCGATGCCGGCAGGTCGTGCTCTTCGGCGACGCGCAGGAAGTCGGCGAGTTTCGTTTGCGACGAGAGTTCCTTCATCGTCTTCACCAGTTCACCCGCGTTCTGTGAACGCGCAGCGGCGGTGGAAAAGCGCGGGTCGTCGGCAAGTTCGGGGCGACCGAGCGCGGCCCACAGGCCCTTGAACTCGACGTCGCTGACGGCCGAGCTGGCGCAGTAGCCGTCTTCGAGAACCGTGACGTTGTAGTTGGCGCCGAGCGTTGGCATGCGAATTGCGTCGTCGTCGAGCACGGTGGCGTCCATGCCGGCATCGGGCCACAGGAACGACACGGCCGCATCGAGCATCGCGAGCACGATGTGCTGGCCCTGTACGGTGCCGCGCTCGCGCGCGAACAGTGCAGCGCAGATCGACTGCATCGCCGTGTACGAGGTGACCTTGTCGCAGGCGAGGTTGCGCAACATCTGCGGCTTGCCGGTTCCGGGGTCGGACTGCACCGACGCCACGCCGCTGGCGGCCTGGATGACGTTGTCGTACACGCGACGGTGGCTGTTCGGGCCGTCGGGGCCGTAGCCGCTGATCGACACGTAGATGATTCCCGGGTTGAACTTCTTCACGTCCTCGTAGCCAAGGCCGAGGCGTTCCATCGCGCCCGGTCGGTAGTTCTGCACGAACACGTCGGCTTGCGCGATCAACTTCGTGAGGATCTCGAGGCCCTCTTTCGACTTCACGTTGAGATTGATCGAACGCTTGCCGCGGTTGTTGAGATGGAAGAGACCGGTGAGGCCGTTCTTCTGCGTGCCGAGATAGCGCATCAAGTCGCCCTGGCCGGGTGACTCGATCTTGATGACGTCGGCGCCGTAGTCGGCGAGCATCATCGCGGTGAGCGGGCCGGAAATCATCGTCGACATGTCGACGACCTTGATTCCCGTCAACGGCGGCTGGTTCGTGGTCATGGTTCCCCCCGGAACGACGTCGTGTGTTGGGGGAGATGTTGTCAGATCAGCGGGCGAGTGGTGCAACGCAGGGCCACGGACGGCCCCGTTCCATCGCGAGACCCATCTCGAGGAGCACCTGTTCTTGGAAGTGCTTGCCGACGATCTGCAGGCCAACGGGCAGGCCGTCGACTTCGCCGGCGGGAACAGAGATCGCCGGATTGCCGTGAAGGTTCGCGGGGAACGTGAGGCGACCGTTGTTGTTGGCTCCTGCAACGATGCCACCGAAGGTGTCGGGCAGGGGTCCGTTCGCATCGAAGGCAACGTCGGGGTTGCTTGCCGTCATCACGATGTCGACGTTGCGGAAGATCTCCGCCATGCGTTCGTTCAGCGCCGCTCGTCGCGTTTCTATCTTGTGGCGCGCCTGTGAACCGTAGAGGCCCTCGGTGAACTGCAGGCCCATGCGGATCTCGGGCGTCAGGTCGTCGGCGCAGCCGGGCCACAGATCGCCCAGTTCCTCGCGGATCGAGATCATCCCCGATATCGACCATGCGGCACCCATGCTCGGCAGCGTGGTGTTCACGTCGTCGACACGACGCATGCCCGCATCCCGAATCAACCAGTCGGCGGCTTCCTCGAGCACGGTCCACATCGCGGGCGACACGGTGGCACCACCCCAGTCGGGCACGACCGCCACACGCAGGCCGCGCAGGTCGATGGTTCCGAGTTCGTCTTCCCAACCCGAAACGCGAGGAAGCGACAACGGATCGCGCGCGTCGTGACCGTTGGCGACGTCGAACCAGCGCGCGGTGTCACGGATGCTGCGCGACACACAGCCCGTCGACACGGTGAGGTTGCCGAGGTAGTGCATCGGTGCGCGGGGTATGCGTCCGTAGGTCGACTTCAGTCCGACGAGTCCGCAGAAGCCGGCAGGTATGCGAATCGATCCACCTCCGTCGCCGGCGGTGGCGATGGTGCACAGGCCACCCGCAACGGCTGCCGCACTGCCGCCCGACGAACCACCGGGTGTGCGGCCGTACTGCCAGGGATTGTGCGTCGAGCCATTGAGCAAGGTTCGTGTCACGTTGACTCCGCCGAACTCGCTCGCCGTTGTCATCGCGTACGGAATCATTCCGCCCTCGCGCGTGAGCCGTTCGACCTGCAACGAAGTGTGCGACCCACGTCGGTTCGCGAAAGCCACACAGGCCTCCGTATCGGGCCAACCGGCAACCGACTCGAGTTCCTTCACGGCAAGCGGCACGCCACCGAACGGCAGGTTCACGTCGGCGCGCGCCGCTGCATCGACGGCACGTTCGGCGTCGATGAAGCTGAATGCGTTGAGGCCCGTCTTCTTGTTCGCTTCGGCTGCGGCGATCGATGCCGTCATCTCCTCGACGGGGTTGCGGCGACCCGCACGAAACTCCTCGACGAGGCCACAGGCATCGCCCTGGTACGTGTCGGACGCGGCGTGTGTCATGCGCCGAAACTACTGGAGTTCGCGTCGCGCCGTTAGCGTGTCATCACCTATGGACACACGGGCGTTTCTCGGTCTCGAAAGCAGCCACAATCCGTTTCGCTGGCACATGAAAGTCACGCAGCGGGTGTCGACGTCCGGCAACTTCCTCTTCGGCGGATGCGGACTCGGGGCGGCAATCTCGGCCATGGAGGGCACCACGGGTCGCAACGTCATCTGGGCCACGTCGCAGTACCTCGCCTACGCCAAGCCCGGCCAGGTTCTCGATATAGATGTGACGGTCGCCGTTGCCGGACACCAGATCACCCAGGCCCGCGCCGTGTGTCATGTCGGCTCGCGTGAAATCCTCACCGTCAACGCCGCGCTCGGCGACAGGCCGATGGACGTTCACGGCCAGTTCGAGAAGATGCCCGACGTGCCGGCCCCGCTCGACTGCCCGCCACGCGAGCATCGGCTCGTCGCCGACGGGTCGATCAACGACACGCTCGAACAGCGCATGGCGAAGGGTCGTGCCATCGACTCGCTCGACGGCACACTCGGCGACGGTCGCACGCTCATGTGGGCACGCATTCCGCAGGTCATCGAGGGTGTCGACGCGAGCGCGCTCGCCGTTCTCGGCGACTTCGTGCCGATGGCCATCAGCCACGCGCTCGGCGTACGTGGTGGCGGCAACAGCATCGACAACACGCTGCGCGTCGTGAAGTTGGTGCCCACCGAGTGGGTGTTGCTCGACATTCGTATCCACGCCGTCGAGCGCGGCTTCGGCCACGGATTGGTGCACATGTTCGCCGAAGACGGAACCTTGCTCGCAACGGCCAGCCAGAGCGTCATCTTCCGTTACTGGCCCTGATACCCGTTTCTGGAAAGATGGCGCAATGACGGGCGCAGCACTTCCGAGACGTAACGGCATGACGGTTCCCCTCCCGGGGCACCTGCACACGCACCGCGAGGGTCTCGCGAAACTCGCCGACCTTGGTTACAGCGACATCTGGTCCGCCGAATCCGACGGTGCCGACGGCTTCACACCGCTTGCGATGGCAGCCGCGTGGGAACCACGTCTGCGCCTCGGCACCGCGATCATCCCGGCGTTCACCCGGTCGCCGGCCGCGTTCGCGCAGTGCGTCGCATCACTGGCCGACGCCGCACCCGGCCGTTTCGCCATCGGTATCGGCTCGTCGTCGAACGTGATCGTCGAGAAGTGGAACGGCGTGCCCTTCGTCGAGCCCTACAAGAAAGTGCGCGACGTCGTGCGGTTCTTGCACGATGCCCTGGCCGGCGAGAAGATCGCGAAGAAGTACGACACGTTCGAGGTCAACGGATTCCGTCTGGGTGTGCGGCCCGAAGTGAAGCCGCAGATCCTCGTTGCGGCCCTGCGCGAGGGAATGC
>DAINNS010000163.1:0-3894 GCA_036735765.1 Ilumatobacteraceae bacterium
GTTCTCGATCGAACCGGGGATCTACATCCCGGGCAGGTTTGGTATGCGCCTCGAAGACATCGTGGTCGCGACCACCGACGGCCCGCTGCCGATGAACGCCGTGTCGCACGACCTCGTCGTTCTCGCCTAAGTTTCTCCCCGTAGTTCGCTGATCGAACCGGGGGAATTCAAATGCTGGACGTTCTCATTCGTGGTGGGGAAGTTGTCGACGGTACGGGTGCGCCACGTCGCCGCGCCGACGTGGGCATTGTCGACGGAAAGGTCGTCGCGATTGGCAACGTCACCGACGAGGCGAAGAAGACGATTGACGCCACCGGCAAGTTGGTGACGCCCGGCTTCATCGACCTGCACACGCACTACGACGCGCAGGCGTTCTGGGACACTTCGCTCAGCCCGTCGCCGTTGCACGGTGTCACCACGGTCATGGCCGGTAACTGTGGTTTCACCATCGCGCCCCTCACCCCACGGGACGGCGATTATTTGATGCGCATGCTGGCGCGTGTCGAGGGCATGCCCCTCGAGAGCCTGCAGGAAGGCGTGCCGTGGAACTGGAGCACCACCGGTGAGTTCCTCGACGCAATCGACGGAAAGTTGATGCCCAACGCCGGCTTCCTCGTCGGCCACAGCGCGCTGCGTCGCGTGGTGATGCACGACGACGCTACTCGTCGCGAGGCGACTCCCGAAGAGATCGACGCCATGTGCGAACTGTTGCGCCAGGGTCTGCGCGCCGGCGGCATGGGCTTTTCCTCCACGTGGTCGACCAGCCACAACGACCACACGGGTGTTCCCGTGCCGTCGCGCCATGGTTCGCGCGAAGAGCTCATCGCTCTGTGTCGCGTGGTCAGTGAATTCCCTGGTACCACACTCGAGTTCATTCCTGCTGTCGGTCGCTTCGAGCGCGAGACGTTCGAATTGATGGCCGACATGAGCGCCGCGGCGAACCGCCCGCTGAACTGGAACCTCTTGCAGGTGTACGCCCAGAACTGGGACCTCGTGCAACACCAACTCGAGGGCTACGACATCGCAAAAGAGCGTGGCGGAAAGGTTCTCGCACTCACTCTGCCCGACACGTTCCGCACGCGCCTCAATCTGCGCAGCGGGTTCATCCTCGACATCCTGAACGGTTGGGATGAGTTGATGGCATTGCCTCCCGAGGAGAAGTTGGCGATGCTCCGCGACCCGAAGGGTCGCCAAGAGATGAACGACAAGGCGCAGTCGACCGTCGGACCGACGCGTTCGATCGGCAACTGGGCGGCGTACATGTTGCTCGAGACGTTCAGCGACAAGTGGAAGCCCTATCAGGGTCGTCTCATCGGCGACATCGCCAAGGAACTCGGCAAAGAGCCGTGGGACGCGCTCGCCGACATCGTGGTCGATGACAATCTCAACACCGTCATCACCGTGCCCGACAAGGGCCAGGGCGACGACACGTGGGCCAAGCGTGTCGAAGTGTGGCGCGACGATCGCGCGATCGTCGGTGCAAGCGATGCCGGCGCCCACCTCGACATGATCGACTCGTTCTCGTTCTCGACGACGTTGCTCGCCCGCGCGGTGCGCGAGCGCAACTTGATGTCGTTCGAAGAGGCCGTGACGCACCTCACCGATCGTCCTGCCCGTCTGTACGGCCTGCGCGATCGTGGTCGCCTGCAAGAGGGCTACTTCGCCGACGTCGTCGTGCTCGATCCCGCAACGGTCGGCCCGGGCGAGGTGTACATGAAGTTCGACCTTCCCGGCGGCGCGGGTCGCGTCTACGGCGAAGCGGTGGGCATCGAACACGTCATCGTGAACGGCGTGCCCGCGGTGGAACACGGCGAACTTCTTGCCGCACGACCGGGTTCGCTCATCCGTTCGGGACGCGACACCGACACGGTCACCGCGCGCTGAACCACCCGCGACGGGTCGCCGTCGCCTAACTTGCAACCTGTGATTCGCCTCGACGCATCGACGGTTCTTTTGCAGTGGGCGAGCGGCGGTTTGCTCTTTTGCTGGTTGACCGTGCGCAACAGCGAAATCGGCCGTGGTTACACCTGGTTGTTGCACGGGGTGTACGCAGCGATGGCGGCGGGTGCATTCGCCGCCGGCTTGGCACTCGGCGCGGTTCCCGTGCGCGAGGCCGCGGCGTTGATCGTTGTCGTGTTGGCACTGGTGACTCTGCGCAAGACCCCGCCACACCGCCTGCTGATCGCCCCGTTGATCGGCGGCATCGGTGTGGTGGCCGGCGCGCTGGATGCGTCGTCGGGGACGTGGGATTCACTGCTGGCGTCGTACCGCGTGGTGATCGGGGCGATGTTCCTCGGAGCGATCACCGATGCGATGCTGCTCGGTCACTGGTACCTGGTGCAGCCGGGCATGCAGCGCAAGTTGCTGAAGGACCTGGTCGACGTCATGTACTGGGCACTGCCCCTCGAAGTGATCGCGATGTTGCTGCCGACGGGCATGATCAGCGTGCTGACGGGTTCCATCGATGACGGGTGGAACGGCATGTTGGGCTGGTTCTGGATCGCTTGCGTGGTGATGACCGCAGTTCTGGTGGTGGTGACGAAGGCCGCGTTGAAAGAGCGCAGCTACTCGGCGGTGATGGCCGCAACGGGCCTGCTGTATCTGGCGATTCTCACGTCCTTTGGCACCGACCTGGTGGCGCGCGCAACCCTGGCGGGATAGCCCGCACGTTTGGGGTCGTTTTCGGGCTGCGGTCTAGATTCGGACGCCATGGAAGCCTTCCCGCGCACGATTTTCGACGAGACCCACGACCAGTTCCGCGCCGCGTTCCGCGGTTGGCTCGACGACCGTGTGGTGCCGAACCACGAGGAGTGGGAACGCGACGGCATCACCCCGCGCGACCTGTGGTTCGATGCCGGCAAGCAGGGCTTCCTCGGCCTCACGGTGCCCGAGTCGTACGGCGGCGGCGGCACGAACGACTACCGCTTTGCGTCGATCATGACCGAAGAAATTGGTACGACGGGCGTCATCGGTAGCGGCAACGGCATCACGCTGCACAACGACATCGTTCTCCCGTACTACCTCGAACTCGCCAACGAAGAACAGAAGAAGCGTTGGCTGCCGGGCATGTGTACCGGCGAGTTGATCGGTGCGCTGGGTATCACAGAACCGAACACCGGTTCCGACGTGGCGGGCGTGCGCACGACGGGCGTGAAGAAGGGCGGCGTCTACATCGTGAACGGCGCCAAGACCTTCATCTCGAACGGCATCAACAGCGACCTCGTGATCACCGTGTGCAAGACCGACCCCGAGAAGGGTCACCGCGGGTTCTCGTTGCTCATCGTCGAGCGCGGCATGAAGGGATTCGAGCGCGGTCGCAACCTCGACAAGTTGGGAATGCATGCCCAGGACACCGCGGAGTTGTTCTTCAACGACGTCGAGGTGCCCGCCGAGAACCTGCTCGGTGAAGAGGGCATGGGTTTCGTCTACCTGATGACCAACCTCGCCCAGGAACGCCTCGGCATCGCCGTTGGCGCAATCGCCGTGGCCGACGCCGCGGTGAAGTGGACGCTCGACTACACGAAAGAGCGCAAGGCGTTCGGCCAGTCGATCTCGCAGTTCCAGAACTCGAAGTTCCTGCTCGCAGAACTCGCCACCGAGGTGCAGATCGCCCAGGTGTACGTCGACCGCTGCATCGAACTGCACTGTGAAGCGAAGCTGAGCGCCGAGCAGGCGGCAGCCGCGAAGTACTGGTGCACCGAACTGCAGAACAAGGTCGTCGACCGTTGCCTGCAGCTGCACGGCGGCTACGGCTACATGCGCGAGTACCCGATCGCGCGCGCGTGGGCCGACAGCCGCATTCAAACCATCTACGGCGGCACGACCGAGATCATGAAAGAGATCGTCGGCCGTTCGCTGACCCGCTGACGATCTAGAAGATCACTTCTTCTCATT
>DAINNS010000164.1:0-3889 GCA_036735765.1 Ilumatobacteraceae bacterium
CGCCGCGGCCACCCATGCGAGTGCCGTCAACGGTTCGTAGACGTATGCCGACGGCGGGTACTGAGCGCCCGTCGGGACGACGAGGTGATCGCTCACCCACACGTCGACGAATCCGAGTTCCTCGGCGAGGCGTGCGGCGAGGGTCATCGCTTCGCCCGATGCGGCGGGTCCGGCCTGCGGCAGGTGGATGCCGGCGGTCATGCAGTCGATCCCCACGGACGGCACGCTAGTCATTTTCGACATGAGTGTCGAAAATGGTATTTTCGGGGCATGGCGGGGGAAATTCAGGGTCGCGACATCTTCATCGACACGGCCGAGGGCCGAATGGAAACGTACGTGACCGCGCCGATCGCCCCCACTTCGAAGTTGCCACTGGTGGTGTTTCTGATGGATGCGCCGGGCAAACGCCCGTTGCTGCATCACATGGCCGATCGCATCGCTGTCGAGGGCTACCACGTCATGTTGCCGAACTTGTACTACCGCGAGACACCCGGATTCCAGCTCGACTTCTCCAGCAAGGAGTCGTTCGAGCGGATGCGCGGTCTGATGGGCAACGTCGGCAACAACATGGTCGTGCGCGACGTCACCGCACTGATTCACCAAGCGCACGCGAATCCTTCGGTCGACTCGAACGTCGTCGGAGTCGTGGGTTACTGCATGAGCGGACCGTTCGCGTTGTACTCGGCGGCGAAGTTGTCGGACCGCGTTCAGGCCGCTGCGTCGTTCTATGGAGTTCGATTGGTGACCGACAAGGCCGACTCGCCGCACGCGAATCTCGGATTGGTCAGCGGCGAACTGTACGTGGCGTGCGCAGAACACGATGATTACGTGCCACTGTCGATGGTCGACGAATTCGAAACTGCAATGATCGCATCGGGTGCGCGTGGGCGGGTCGAGCGCTATTGGGGAATGCACCACGGTTTTGCTTTCAACGACAGACCGCAACACGACGCCGAAGGCGAACGTCGTCACTGGGATGAGCTGCTGGGATTGTTCGCGCGCAATCTCTCGACGAAGTAGGGGGATGCAATGAGTCAGATGATCGTGCTCGCCGGTGTGGGCGAATTCGAGACGAAGGAGGGCCGCGACGAGTGTCTGCGTACGGGGGCGCCTCTTCAGGCCGCGACCCGCGCAGACGAACCCGGTTGTCTCGCCTACTATTTCGCCCCCGACCCCGTGAATGACCGCGTCATGGTGGTGTGGGAACTGTGGGCCGACGAGGATTCCCTCGCTGCGCACTTCGTTCACCCCAACTACCTGAACATGGGCGCCAACTTCGCCAAGTACGGGTGGGTAAAGGGCGACTTCAAGAAGTACCGGGTCGACCGGGTTTCGGCCGTGTACGACGACAAGTTCCGTCCCCGAGCGGACTTCTTCTGATTGTGGGCGACTTCACGCGAGTCGATGCGGTTGTCGACCATGTCGGCCGCATCGTTCTCAACCAGCCGCCGAACAATTTCTTCAGTGTCGGCATGATTGGAGAGATCGCCGATGCGCTCGAATCATTCGACGCCGATGACGACTGTCGTGCGGTGGTCCTCTCGGCCGAGGGCAAGCACTTCTGCGCGGGCGCCGACTTCTCGCGTCGTGACGCCCGTGACGACACCGGTGAGTTGTACCGCATGGCGGTGCGTTTGTTCCGTACGCGCAAACCCATCGTCGCGGCAGTGCAGGGTGCGGCCATCGGTGGCGGATTGGGCGTGGCACTGGCCGCCGATTTTCGATTCGTGTCGCCGTCGGGCCGCCTCAGCGCGAACTTCGCTCAACTGGGGTTCCACCACGGTTTCGGCCTTTCGGTGACCCTGCCACGGTTGGTCGGGAACCAGCGTGCCGCAGACCTGCTGTTCACCGGACGACGCGTGGGCGGTGCAGAGGCGGTGGCTCTCGGTCTTGCTGATCGATTGGTCGACGATTCGGGTCTGGTCGAAGCGGCGGTCGCGTATGCGGTGGCGATCGCATCGGCGGCGCCACTCGCAGTCGAGTCGATCAGGGCAACGTTGCGAGGGGACCTGGCCGATCGTGTCGCGGTCGCAACGGAACATGAACTCGCCGAACAGCTTCGATTGCGCAAGACGAACGATTTTGCCGAAGGAGTTCGCGCGACGGCCGAACGCCGCACTGCGCGCTTTACCCGGTCATGAGGTGGACATGAAAACGATGAACAGTCTGGTGAGCGGAGTGATTCTTGCCGCCGACACGATGTCGTCCGACGACCTGCTGCGCACGGTGCAGCGACTCGAGTCATTGGGCTATGACCAGGCGTGGGTCACCGACATGTACGGACGTGAGATCTACGTGACCGCAGCGTGGTTGTTGGCGCGCACGACGCGCATCCGCGTTGCGTCAGGTATCGCGCATATCTACGGCCGTGATGCGATCGCGTCGATTCAGGCGGGTCGCACACTGTCGGAGTTGTCGAACGGGCGGTTCATTCAGGGTGTCGGGGTGTCGCATCCGATTGCTGCAACCATGCGGGGCCTCGAATGGGAAAACCCCATCGACAAGGCGTCGTCCTACCTCGCGGCGATGCGCGGGGAGACGCCGCTGTCAGTTCGCGCTGCGGCGGATTCGGTGCCGCTGTATCTGGCTGCTCACGGACCAAAGATGTTGGGTGTGGCGGCGCGCCACGCCGACGGGGCGAACATCTACATGCAGTTGCCCGAGTACATGGCCGACGCGCGGGCGATTCTCGGACCCGACAAGGTGCTGAACGTGGTATTGCCGTGTTGTCTGACGACCGACCGTGAGATTGGTCTGGCCGCCGGACGTGTTGCGCTGTCGATTTACCTTTCGCTTCATGCCTATCAACGCCAGTGGGCCAAACAGGGCTTCGATGAATCGGACTGGTCGGGCAAGGGGAGCGACCGCCTGGTCGAGGCCTACATCCCGTGGGGCGACGCCGGGGCGATTGCGGCGCGGATGCGTGAGTACCTCGACGCCGGGGCGACGAACATCATCGTCTCGTCGTTGCCGACCGATCGGCGTGACGCAGAGTCGAAGTGGTCACTGCTCGAGGCCTTCGCCCCGATGCGGGTCTGACCGACGGGGTACTCTGGAGACGTCCCTCGGGGAGAGGGACTGATCGAGGGGGAAATCATGGGTGCTCTGGGGGCTCCGTATCCGTTGTTCCAGCAGGCATGGCTGGTGAACGACATCGAAAAGGCGATCAAGTACTGGCACGACACATTTGGTGCGGGACCGTTCTCGGTGACCGAGCACCACAAGTGCGACGAGTTCTGGTATCGCGGTTCGAACCAAGAGGCCGACGTGTCGTACGCGTTCGGATACCTCGGTGACACGATGCTCCAGTTCATCGTCCAGCACGACGACACGCCGTCGATCTACCGCGACATGTACAAGGCGGGCCAAGAGGGCTACCACCACCTCGCGTATCTGGTGAAGGAAGACGAGTTCCAAGCCGAGCGGCAGCGTTTGATCGATCTCGGTCTCGAGCCGGCATGTGAACTCTTCGCCGACGGCGTGCACGCCTCGTACTTCGACACGCGCCACATCAACGGCGGCTTCACCGAGATCCACGGCGACCCGCCGCGCATTCTGCAGGTCTTCGCCCAGTGGCGTCGCGCCCACGAAGTGTGGCGTCCCGGCGATTCTCTGATCTGGAACCGCAAGCAGGGCCAACGCTCCGCGTAACTCGAGGGTTTTCGGTGTGAATTGACTCGGAAAACGGGTCTTTTCACACCGAGAACCGGGTATTTCAGAGGGTTGTTCTCGGCGCGAATATTGACGAAAACTGCACAGCCCCGCGCCGAAAACCCTCAGCGGGCGAGAAGCCTCAGCGGGGGTGATGGCAGGCGACGAAGTGACCGACGGAGACTTCGGTCAGCTGCGGCTCTTCCGCGGCGCACTTTTCGGTTGCGGCCGGGCAACG
>DAINNS010000165.1:0-3869 GCA_036735765.1 Ilumatobacteraceae bacterium
CGTCAGCAGATCGGTGGGATTCTCGGCGATCGCGTGTGCGCCCGCCGCGGTGAGTTCGTCGTGCGACCCGAAGCCCCACAAGACACCGAGGCCCTTCGTGCCCACCTCGGTGGCGGCGTCAATGTCGTGGTGTCGATCACCGATCATCCAACATTCGTCGTGAGTGACCGAGATGCCGTGGTGGTCGTGGAGATCACGGATCGCCTGTTCGAGCAGGCGGGCCTTTGGTACTTCGTTGTCGGATTCCGCTGCGACCACATGGATGAAACGGTTGCGGGCCTGGGTGACGTCGAGAACCATCAGCGCCTGTTTCTCGGGTTTCGACGTGACAACGGCGAGATGCCAGTCGCGACCCAGTGCGTCGAGCACGTCGAGGATGCCGTCGAAGGCCGGGGTGTGCGGCACGTATTTCGGTGTGTAAACGGCGCGATAGTCGGCGATGAACTCGTCGGCGCCGTCAGCGGGCAGGCCACGCGGAACGAAGAACGTCGGGTACGACGTCGCCAGTGGCGGGCCGACGATGTGCCGAAGATCTTCACGCGTGAGAGGCGCGGCACCGCGGGCGACGAGGACTTCGTTCATTGCGCCCATGATTCCCGCGCCGGAGTCGGCGACCGTACCGTCGAGGTCGAAAAAGAGAACATGTTGTTTCACGGGCGTGGTCTCACTTGTCGTTGGCGCCCGTGCGACGGGCGAGTGCGATGCGGTATGCGGTGCGCCGGGGCACACCGAGGGTCGTGGCCGCGCGGTCGGCAGCATCGCGCACCGACATACCGGCGGCGAGTGAGTCGTCGACGACGCGGGCGACTTGTTCGTCGTCGGCTGCAGGTGCCGGAGACGCGGCATCGACGACGACCACGAACTCACCCTGTGGTTCGAGTTCGGCAAAGTGGCTGGCGGCGTGCGCGAGCGTGCCCCGCCACACTTCCTCGTGCAGTTTGGTGAGTTCGCGCGCCACGGCGACACGTCGTCCGTCGCCACACACCACGGCGAGGTCGTCGAGAGTTCGCGCGATGCGGCGCGGCGACTCGTAGAAGACGACCGTGCGTTCCTCGGCTGCGATGTCGGCCAGTCTTTGTTGGCGGTCACCGCCCGAGCGCGGAAGGAAGCCTTCGAAGACGAAGCGTGTCGTCGGCAGGCCACTGAGGATGAGGGCCATCACCAGTGCTGCGGGGCCGGGAATTGCGGTCACCGTGAGTCCCGCGTCGACAACGGCACGCACGACAACCGAACCCGGGTCGGAGATGGCGGGCGTACCTGCGTCGGTGATGAGCGCGACCGTCTTTCCCGCGATGATTGCGTCGACGATGCGCGTCGTCGCATCACGCTCGGTGTGTTCGTTCACCACGACATAGTGCGGGTCGGCGATACCGAGGTGTTTGACGAGTCGGCCCGAATGTCGCGAATCTTCGCAGGCGATCAGGTCGGCTGTGGCGAGCGTGTCGCGCGCGCGCTGCGAGACGTCGGCGAGGTTGCCGATGGGTGTGGCGACGAGAACGAGCGAGCCGGTCATGTTCGGGGTACCGATTCGGTGTCGCGGAAGGCGAGTGTGTCGCCGACGCTGAGACCCCACCGTTCGAAGGCGCCGGGTGCGGCCTCGACGACGCGCACCGCACGCCGTACCGGAAGGGCCAAACGGTTCGGTTTCAGGCGGCCGATGGTGACGATCGAATCGTCGACGTCGAGGTAAGCGACGTCGACCGAGAATCGCATGCCGAAAGAATGCACCCAGCTGCAGCGTTCGATGACGAGCGGCACCGATGCGTCAGGGAAAGCCTTCATGCCGTGGCGACGCGCACGACGCGTGCGGGCGATGTTGACGCTGGCGACGACGCGACTGTCGTGCATCATCCAGCCGACGTCGTGTTGTGCCATGTGATTCACGCTAACCAACCGCACCGTCTCGGACACGAGGTGTTCAGACGTTGAAGCGGAACTCCATCACGTCGCCGTCGACACCCTCGTAGTCCTTGCCCTCGAGGCGCACCTTGCCGAGTTCCTTCGCCTTCGTCCACGATCCGATCTCCAAGAGTTCGTCCCAGCGAATGACCTCGGCGCGGATGAATCCACGTTGGAAGTCGGTGTGGATGCGCCCGGCGCACTCGGGTGCCTTCGCGCCGGCGCGGAAGGTCCACGCACGTGATTCCTTCTCACCCGTCGTGAAGTACGTGCGCAGGCCGAGCAGGTGGTAAGCGCTGCGCACCATGCGGGGGAGCGCCCCCTCGCCGAGGCCGAGAGCACCGAGCATCTCCGCACGGTCGGCTTCGTCGAGCTGCACCGCTTCGGCCTCGAGCTGCACGCTCATGCCGAGAACCTCGACTTCGCCCTCGCTCTTCGACCCGGGTGGTGCGATTTCGGCACGAACGCGGGCTTCGAGGTCGGGGATGCGATCGAGTTCGTTTTCGCCGACGTTGACGACGGCGAGGACGCGGCGGTTGGTGAGGAGAAAGTGCGGCGCGAGCGCTTCGCGCACGTCGGCGCCGAGTCCGGCGCGGTAGAGGGGCATGCCCTCGCTGAGTGCGGCATGCGCGGCCTCGAGTGCCGCAGCTTCTTCGGCGACGTTCTTGTCGAGTTTCGCGACCTTTTGCGAACGGCCGAGTCGCGCCTCGACGGTTTCGAGGTCGGCGAGCGCGAGTTCGAGTTCGACGACTCGCAGATGTTCGAGAGGGTCGGACGGACCGGGTACGTCGTCGTCTTCGAAGGCGCGCAACACGAACACGATGGCATCGACCTCGCGGATGTTGGCGAGGAACTTGTTGCCGAGGCCCTCGCCCTTGCTCGCTCCCTCGACGAGGCCGCCGATGTCGACGACTTGCACCGAGGCATGGACCGTGTTCTTCGTCTTCGACATGATCGCGAGTTGGTCGAGGCGCGGGTCGGGCACCTTGGCGACGCCGATGTTGGGGTCTTTCGTCGCAAAGGCGTAGGGGGCCGCGAGCGCACCGCCTCCCGTGAGGGCGTTGTAGAGAGAGGACTTGCCCGCATTCGGGAGGCCGACGAGGCCGAAGCGTTCCATGGGCTTCCGAGGGTACTTGTGGTCGGGCCGAAACCCTTGAAAACAGTGGGTTTCAGGAGTGGATCGGGCGGGCCCAATTGTTACTATGGCCGTAGTGGTAATTCCCGACTGGAGCCCCCATGAGCACCTTTGATCTCGACCTCAGCAAGTACCAACTGGGTTGGAGCGATGACAGCGTTGAGTACGCATTCACGCCGGAGAAGGGCCTGAACGACGGCGTCGTCGAGCAGATCTCGTGGTGGAAGGGTGAACCCGACTGGATGCGCAAGTTGCGCCTGCGTTCCCTGCAGACATTCGAGCGCAAGCCGATGGCCAAGTGGTTCGCCGACAACATGCCCGACATCGACTTCCAGGACATCTACTACTACCTGCGTCCGGCCACCGAGCAGGTCGACGAATGGGACGACCTGCCCGAGCAGATGAAAGCCACCTACGAGAAGTTGGGCATCCCCGAGGCCGAGCGTAAGTATCTCGCCGGCGTCACCGCGCAGTACGAATCCGAAGTGGTGTTCCACCGCAACCGTGAAGACCTCGAGGCGCAGGGAATTCTCTTCTGCGACATGGACACCGCGCTGCGCGAGTACCCCGATCTCGTGAAGCAGTACTTCGGCACCGTCATTCCGCCGGGCGACAACAAGTTCGCCGCGCTGAACACGTCGGTGTGGTCGGGCGGTTCGTTCATCTACGTACCGCCGGGCGTCGAGTGCGAAATGCCGTTGCAGGCGTACTTCCGCATCAACTCGGAAAACGCCGGCCAGTTCGAGCGCACGCTCATCATCGCCGACGAGGGTTCGAAGGTGCACTACATCGAGGGTTGCTCGGCGCCGGTGTACACCAGCGACTCGCTGCACTC
>DAINNS010000166.1:0-3858 GCA_036735765.1 Ilumatobacteraceae bacterium
ACGTCGGACCGTGGCAGGGCCTCACCCGCCGGGACATCGAAAAACAGTTCCCCGGTTTTCTCGCCAACGACATGCGCCCCGCCGGATACGAAGCGGACGAGTCGGTGTTCGAGCGCGTCCGCGCCACGCTGGTCTCACTCGCCACGCAACCAAACAATTCATCGTCCGCACCCACTGGGCTTCTCGTCACGCACAGCGGCGTCATTCGCGTCATGCGTCGCGTGCTCGGATTCCCCGACCAGCGCAACCACCGCAACCTCGAAGGGTGCTGGTTCACCGTGAGGGCTGATGGAGCAGTGACCGTCGAGGAGTCCATCAACGTCCTGCGAAACGCGACGATCAGCAACACGCTCTGACGATGCGACTCTTCGACGAATCCTTCTCACCGGTCGTGCGCAGACACGTCGTTCTGTTGACCGTCGCGCGCACAACGGCGAACGCGTCGTACCGGTTTGCACCACCGTTCCTCGCAACCATCGCCCGCGGATTCGACATGTCCATCTCGCAGATGGGAATCGCTCTCACCGTGTCGGAACTCACCGGTCTCGCCTCACCGTTGATCGGCCAGCGCGTAGACGCAATGACCAGGCGTCAGGCGATGCGGGTCTCGCTCGCCGGTGTCGGTCTCGGCGCGATCCTCGCGGGTGCGGCACCGAACCTTGCCGTGTTCACGCTCGCGCTCATCATCCTGGGTGCGTCGAAGGTCGGCTTCGATGTGGCACTCAGTGCGTGGATCGCGGATCACGTGCCGTGGAACAGGCGCAGCGCCGTCGTCGGCTTCACGGAGATGTCGTGGGCCTTCGGAATGCTCGTCGGTGTCAGTTCGCTCGGTCTCATCACCGCTGCCACGAACTGGCGTTGGGCCTACCTTGTCGGCGCAATCGCTGTGGTGTCACTCGCGTGGCTGGTGAGCAATCGGCTGCCCGTCGACGACGACGTCACGCATCACCACGACGAACCGCAGACGGGCGAACACGGTGTGTTGCTGCCCGGCAGTTGGCTCGCCATCGCCTCGTGCTTCACGCTCATGGGCGCGATCCAGTGCATCTTCGTCACATTCGGTCCCTTCCTCGAGGACACGTTCGGATTCTCCGAGGCCGGTCTTGCTGCAATGGGCTTCTCACTCGGCCTGGCGGAACTTCTCTCGTCGACGTCGAGTGCCAGGTTCACCGACGTGTGGGGCAAACAGCGAAGCGTTGCACTCGGTGCGGCACTCATGGTGCCCGCGGCCGTCGTGATCGCCGGTCTCGGTGACCGACTCGTGCCCGCACTCATCGGCCTGGTGCTCGTGATCATCGGCTTCGAATTCGCGATCGTCAGCCTCCTGCCGATCGGCACGATGCTGGTGCCCGGTCGTCGTGGACGCGGCATGGGATTGTTGCTCGGGGCGGGCACCCTCGGCCGCGCAGCGGTCTCGGTTGCCGCGACGCGTCTCTACGACAAGCACGGCGTCGAGCCCGCGGCGATCGGTTCAGCCCTGCTTGCCGGTGCGACCGCAGTGCTGATTCTCGGTCACGCGAAGGTCATCCGCGATACGCGTTCGTGATCGGCAACCGCCGGTCCTTGCCGAACGCCTTCGTGCTGATGCGCACACCCGGCGCGCACTGACGCCGCTTGTATTCGTTCAGGTCGACCAGGCGCGCGATGCGCCTGACCAACGCCTCGTCGTGGCCCAGAGCCACGATGTCTCCCGCTGTCATGTCGTCTTCGACGTACATCTCGAGAATCGGGTCGAGAATTTCGTAGGGCGGCAATGACTGGTCGTCGCGCTGGTCGGGGCGCAGCTCGGCTGAAGGCGGCTTGTCGATGATCTCATGGGGAATCACTTCGCGGCCCGCGCGACGGTTGACGTGGTGGCACAGGTCGTAAACGGTCAGCTTGAACACGTCCTTGATGACCGCGTAGCCGCCCACCGAGTCGCCGTACAGCGTGAAATAACCGACCGCCATCTCACTCTTGTTTCCCGTGGTGAGGACCATCCAGCCATGCTTGTTCGACAACGCCATGACGACGGTGCCGCGCACGCGACTCTGCAGATTCTCTTCCGTGAGGTCGGCGGGCTTGCCCGCGAACGCATTGTCGAGCATTCCGAGATACGCGGCGAATGCGGGTTCGATCTCGATGGTCTGCAGATCAATGCCGAGGTTCGCCGCCAATTTCGCCGCGTCGGTGCGCGACCCTTCGCTGGAATAACGCGACGGCATCGAGACACCGTGCACGTGCTCGGCACCGAGAGCGTCGACCGCGATCGCGGCGACGAGAGCCGAATCGATACCACCCGACAGGCCGAGCACCACATCGGTGAATCCGTTCTTGCGCACGTAGTCGCGCGTTCCCAGCACCAATGCGTCGTACACCTGGCCGAGATCGTCGGATGGTGCACCCGCTGCCCCACCCTCGACGGTCGTAACGGTTCCGTCGTCGGAGACGTCGACGACCAACAGATCGTCGGCGAAGAACGGACTCTGCGCGACGACCGTGCCGGATGCGTCGGCGACGAGTGATCCACCGTCGAAGACCAGTTCATCCTGGCCACCCACTTGGTTGACGTAGGCCAACACGACACCGTTCGCGCGTGCACGCGCCGAAACGAGATCGCGCCGCACCTCGGGCTTTTCACGATGGAAGGGCGAGCCGTTGATGCTCACGATGACGTGCGCGCCTTGCGATGCCTGGTGTGCAACCGGCCCCTCGGCCCACAGGTCTTCACAGATCGATACCGCGACACCGTGACCTGCGATCTCGAAGATCGACTGGTCGTCGGGACCGGGAACGAAGTAACGCTCTTCGTCGAAGACGCTGTAGTTCGGCAAGAGTTGCTTGCGGTAGATGCCGAGCAGCCGACCATCGCGCGCGACGGCCGCGGCATTGAAGAGGAGTCGTTCCGTGACGCCGTTGACCGCCATCTCGGCATGGTCGACGAACCCGACGATGAGCGTGGTGGCACCGGTCGCGGCAACCAGTTCCTCGAGTGCACGGCGGTTGTCGGCGATGAAACCGGGCTTCAAAACGAGATCTTCGGGTGGGTAACCCGTGATGGCGAGTTCGGGGAAGGCCACGACGTCACAGCCCCCGGCAACCGCGGCGGCGTAGGTACGCGAAATCACAGCGGTGTTGTCCGCCAGATTTCCCACTGTGGGGTTGATTTGGGCCAGCCCGAGGCGCAGTTTCGCCACGGCGAGAGGCTACCCACGGGTCCGTCGCCGTGCGTCTTTACACAGCGTTCACAATCGGGACACGGAAGGGAAACTGCCCCACGGCAGGATGTGCACCGTTCAGAACCCCTCATTGTGAAGGAGACCCAAGTGCCCTATCAGGCGGAATACATCTGGATCGACGGCACCGAGCCCACGCCGCTGCTGCGCTCGAAGACCAAGATCCTCGCAGACAACGTCACCACCCCGCCGATGTGGGGCTTCGACGGTTCATCGACCGAGCAGGCGACCGGCGACAAGTCGGACTGCGCACTGAAGCCCGTCTTCTCGTGTCCCGACCCGATTCGTGGCGGCAAGAACATCCTCGTCCTTTGTGAGGTTCTCCTCGCCCAAACCGGCGAGCCGCATCCGACCAACACGCGTGCTGCATGCGCCGCCACGGCCGAGAAGTACAAGTCGGCCGAGATGATCTACGGCATCGAGCAGGAATACACGATGATGCGCATCGACGGCACCCCGTTCGGTTTCCCGGCAGGTGGCGGCATGCCCGCTCCGCAGGGTCCGTACTACTGCGGCGTCGGCGCGGGTCGCGTCGTCGGTCGTCAGATCATCGAAGAGCACACCGAAGCGTGCATGGAAGCCGGCCTTCTCATCGAGGGAACCAACGCCGAAGTGATGCCCGGCCAGTGGGAGTTCCAGATCG
>DAINNS010000167.1:0-3850 GCA_036735765.1 Ilumatobacteraceae bacterium
CCCGAAACCGAAGCACCGGCGGAGATGAATTTCTTCTTCCCCGACTTCGGATGGCTGTGTACCGCTGAAAACTGCACGCACACGATGCACAACCTCGTGCCCATCCGTGGTGCGCAGGTACGCAATGCGCTCGCGTGGTCGAAGTACATCAACGAAGCACTCGAACTGTTCGGCGACAAGGCGAATCTCATGTTCGCATCGCACCACTGGCCTCGCTGGGGAACCGACAATGTGCGTGAGTTCCTGACCCTGCAACGCGACCTCTACAAGTGGATGCACGACCAGACGATGCGCCTCGCAAACAAGGGCTACGTCCCCACCGAGATCGCGGCCGAGCTTCGCTTGCCCGACGAATTCCTCGCCCAGGGACACACCCGCGGCTACTACGGCGACCTCGTCCACAACTGCAAGGCCGTGTACCAGCGTTACCTCAGTTGGTACGACGGCAACCCGGCAAACCTGAACAAGTTGGCACCGAGCGACGCCGGCGCGCGTTATGTCGAACTCGCGGGTGGAGCCGATGCGCTGCTCGCGAAGGCGCGCGCATGGTTCGATGCCGGTGAATACCGATGGGTTGCCGAACTGGTGAACCACCTCGTTTTTGCCGACCCCAGCAACACCGCGGCACGTGAACTTCAGGCCGACACTTTGGAACAGCTCGGCTACCAGGCCGAGTCGTCGACGTTCCGCAACGCGTACCTACAAGGCGCGCAGGAACTGCGCAACGGTCCGGTGAAGTTGGGCGGCGCCAACGCGCGTGGCAAGGGAATTCTCGGTGCGATGACCGTCGAGCAGATCTTCGACACATTGGCGGTGCGCCTGAAATCAGAGAGCGTCGACGGCCAATCAGTGCGTGTGAACTGGGTGTTCACAGATGTGAACGAAAAGTGGGTGCTCGGACTATCGAACCGCACGCTCTATTCGGTTCCCGGCCGTCATGACCCCGCCGCAACGGTCACCGTCACCACGTCGCGCACCGAGTTCATCCGCGTGATGCTGCAGGAAACCACGTTCATGGACCAGATTCAGGCCGGCAACATCGTTCTTGACGGCGACCCAACCGCGCTACTGACGATCTTCGGCAACATCGACGCCTTCGAACCGGGCTTCAACATCGTCGAACCCTGAGTGGCTAAGGCGAACCTACGGCATTAATTCCATCGGTCTCACCAACAACATCATCCAGTCCCTCCCAAGGAAGGTTGCCCCAGAGTTCGGCATCACCGGATTCGGCCCAATCCTTCCAGGCCTGTTCGTACATGTCGCCGAGGTCTTTCGGATCGATGTTGAGACGATTTGGCTCCATGAGACCAAGGTCTACCACGCCGCTGTGACTACGGTGGCGGCGTGGAAGACGCCGAGAACCTTGCCGAATGCCAACTTGATCCCGACCTGCGTGAGCGGTTGCTGAACGAACAGGTCGAGTGCACCTTCATCTGGACGAACAAGGCGGGGCAGCCCTTCGGTGTGGCGATGAGTTTCATCTGGCGCAACGGAAGCATCTGGCTCACGGCTGCCGGCACACGTGCTCGAATTCCGGCGATCCGTCGAACGGGTTACGCAGCCGCGATGATCTCGTCGGTCGGTACTTCGATCGGCCCCGGCAAAACGGTGTCGGTTCGCGGGCGCTGCATCGTGCACGACGACCGAGCAACGCGTGACTGGATGCTGCCCGAACTGGCACGCGCCATTCGGAAGGACGACGAAGCAGGCGCGCAGGCATTCCTGTCGCTGCTCGACTCCCCCGGCCGCGTGGTCATCGAACTGAAACCCGACTACGAGCTCAATTTCGACAGCAAGAAGATGTGGGCCCGCAAGCCCGACGCGGCACCGCCGGGGCGCTTCGACCACTGATCAATCGCCGGTGGCGAGAAATGCCATCGCGGTCTTCGTCGCCCTTGCATCAAAGCCAACGGATAGATGTCGCGGCGCATTGACGACGAGTCGACGCCACAACATGTCCGCGGCGAGCGTTGTCGAGACTTCGGCAGGAACAACGTGGTCGCCCGAGGTCGCGACAATCAGAACATCAACCAGCGTGGCGCGATCGTCGACCGCGAGTTTCGAGAGCGGTCTTGGCGGATCAGGGAGCTCACGACACACCCGATCGAACACTGTGCCGAAACCGATGATTGGCGTCGGCTCGACGAGAGCGACCGCATCCTCGGAGTCGCTGCGCGACGTGTCGGAGCAGTGCACCCCGATCTGCGTTTCGATGCCACCGTCGTTGTTGCCGTCGGGCGTCTCGCCGAGGCGAAGGTCCGCAAGCGTCGATGTCGAGATTTCAGCAACTTGATCGAATCCGCCGGCGTACAGCACGTAGTCACGGGCAAGAGCAACCTCCCGCGATGCGAGCCCCGATGTTTCGACGTCGGAACCTTTGGCAATGCGGAGGAACACATCGGATGCGCCGTCCATTTGACGACGCAGTGATTCGACGCGGTGCATCCGCGGGTCGTTCGGAGCATCGAGGACGATGCGCCGGATCGACGACGGGTGCGTCACTGCCCACGCCGCACCAACCGTGGCGCCGTAGCTCCAACCCAGAAAGCGGACCTGCTGCACGCCGAGTGCAAGACGGAAATCTTCCAGGTCGTCGACGGTGTCGAGGGTGCCGACCCGACCCACGAGGTCACCCGATCGAGAGATGCAAACTTCGGCGAAGCGTTGCGCTGCGTTCACATCGGTGTCGACGATGCGAAGATCGTCGAGGCTGCTTCCGCAGTCGAAGGCTTCACCGTCGACCGACCCGCGGGTGGACAGTGCGTAGATGTCGAAGTCGTCGATGATGGGTGCGAGAAGTTCGCGCGCCCGCGACACCGCAGCGCGCACGTCGGCGCCGGGACCACCGGGATGGATGATCAGCGCCAAATGCCGGCTCGACTGCGCCGTCGACACGCTGCGATACGCCCGCAGGGTGAGGCCGTCGGAAAAAGCCTTTCCACGGTCGAGTGGGACGATGAAGTCAGAGCACTCGACGTCCCCACATGCGTCCCACTCCCACGCGACCGGCGACACCACACCGGGTTCAGCCTCGCGTCGGCCACAGGCAACGAGAACGGTGGCGACCAGTGCCACCAATGCGAACCGCCGCAGCATGAGACCACGTTACGGGCACGGGTTGGCGAGCCAACAAGCACGGAGTTACAATGCTTGCGTTCGCAAGTAATTCGACTACTCACGAATCGAGATCCCGATGCCCGCAGTCACCGCAGACACACTGACCCTTCCCCGCGTGGGCACGAGCATCGCGGCGCATCCCGAACTGCGCGACCGGCCCGTCAAGCGCATCACCGTTGCGCCGTCGGGCCACGAGGGCGAGGGCTTCCCCGTTCGGCGCACTTTCTACGGTGCCACGCGCGCCGAGGTCGACCCGTTCATCATGATGGACCAGATGGGCGAGGTGAACTACGCCCCCTACGAACCACGCGGCACCGATTGGCACCCGCATCGTGGATTCGAAACCGTCACCTACATCATCGACGGAACCTTCATCCACCAGGACTCCCACGGTGGTGGTGGCGTCATCACCAATGGCGGCACCCAATGGATGACCGCGGGTGGCGGAATTTTGCACATCGAAACGCCGCCCGAAGACATGGTGGTTCGCGGCGGCGTCTTCCACGGCATTCAGCTGTGGGTGAACCTACCGTCGAAGAAGAAGATGATCCCGCCGGCGTACCAGAACATCGAAGCCGACCTCGTGAAATTGGTGACCACACCCGACGCGGGAACCCTCATTCGGATCATCGCGGGCGAGATCGACGGCGTGAAGGGCCCCGGCTCGACGCACACACCCATCGTCGTCGCACACGCGACCCTCTCCCCCGGCGCACGCATGACGCTGCCA
>DAINNS010000168.1:0-3835 GCA_036735765.1 Ilumatobacteraceae bacterium
CGTGCCTCAGTTGCACGGGACCACGCACCGCGATGCGCCGTATCTCGAACGACTCGCAACGTTGGTTCGGGATGAAGTCTCGAACGATGTGACGGTGAGCGTCTTCGACGAGTCGCGCGACATGCTGGCCCAACGTGCGTTGTTCGCATCGGCCGACTTCGTGATTGCCGGCCGGTACCACCCCGCTGTCTTCGCCCTTTCGGCGGGCGTGCCCCAGGTGTGCATTCCGTACGAACACAAAGCCACGGGCGTGTTGCAACTCGCCGGCTTGTCCGATGTCGTCGTACCTATCGCCGAAGTGACCACCGAGCGTCTTGTCGCTGTTGCGCGGCGCGTTCGCGAGCAATCCGACGACGTGCGTGAGCGATCACGTGATGCTGCCACCCGTCTGGCCGAACTGTCGTCACAAACCTCGCGCGCGGTTGTCGATGTGATGGACGGTGCGTTGTGAAGTCGCGCCGCATGTTGATGGTCGGCACGTTCGACCCCGCGTTCGGACGCAACCGCCAACTGTTGCGACTCGCCACCATGCTCGGCTGGAAGGTGACCGTTCGGAGTGCCAGCGCGTGGGGCGACGACAAGGTTGCTGCCGCGTCGAAGGGCCGTGCCGTTACCGCGCTGCGTGCCGCTGTTGCGTACGTGCGTCTCGTCACGGTCGTGCTCGCGGCCGGTGTGCCCGGGCGCAGGCCGCACGTGGTACTTGTTCCGCATCCGTCGCAGATCGACGCGGTCGTGGTGGGTTCGTTGTGCAAGGTCTTGCGTCTTCCCGTCGTCATCGATTTCTTCGTGTCGTTGCACGAAACGGTCGTGACGGATCGGCGCCTGGTGGGCGAGCGATCGCCGATCGCGGCGGTTCTGCGTCGATGTGACGCATGGGCGGCACGTCTCGCCGATGCCGTGATCACCGACACGCCCGACGACGCCGACGCCTTCGCCGCAGCCACCGGCACGCCACGCGCGAAGTGGCACGTGGTGTGGGTCGGGGCCGATCCGACAATCTTCACCGAAAGACCCGATGTGGCCGTCGAGCCGCGCTCGGTGCTGTTCTACGGCACGTACATCCCGCTGCAGGGCATCGAGCACATCGTGCGTGCATCGCTCTTGATGCCCCGCGACTGGCGCGTTCGCCTCGTCGGAAGCGGTCAGTTGCGTCCGGACATCGAGAGATTGATTGCCGAAACCGCGGCGCGCGTCGAGATCGTCGACCAGGTGCCCGAGACTGAGTTGCCCTCATTGATCGCATCATCGACGGTGTGTCTCGGAGTGTTCGGTGCGGGCGACAAGACGAGGCGTGTGATCCCGAACAAGGTGTTCCAGTGCATGGCGGTCGGCCGCCCGATCGTCACCGGCGACACACCCGCGGTCGCCACTTTGGGTGCAGCCGTCGAGCGCGTGCCGCTCGCCGACCCTGCCGCGATCGTCGTGGCCGTGCAACGGCTGATGGACGACCCGGTTCGGCGCGAAGCGTTGGCCCGTCGCTCGCGCCAGACGTTCGTCGATCGTTTCGACGATGTGGCGGTCGCGCCACCTCTCGACCGTGTGCTTGCGGTTGCCGACTCACCTTCGGCCCCGTTGCCGCCGCTGACGACCATGGCGCGCCTGCGTCAGCCGTTCATCGATGCGGCCGTTCGCAAGGTGCGTCCGCGGTCGATTCTGGAGGTCGGCGCGGGTCAGGGGGCAACGGGGGTTCGGCTCGCGATGCACGCCCCGTACGTGGGCGTCGAGCCTGACATGTCGTCGGCAGCAGTCGCGGCATCACGCTTGGCGCGCGTCGACAACGCCGATTTTCGCATGGGCGGAGTCGATCGCCTGGGTGATGACGAACGCTTCGACTTGCTGTGCGCATTCGAGGTGCTCGAGCACATCGAAGACGACGTCGATGCACTGCGCGTGTGGCTGACGCACCTGAACGACGACGGCCACGTGTTGATCAGCATTCCCGCGCATGCGCGGCGCTTCGGTGTTTCCGACGAAGCGGTCGGCCACTTTCGTCGATACGACGCCGTGGACGTCGAACGATTGTTCTCCGCGGTCGGTTGCGAGATCATCGACCGACGTGCCTACGGCGCGATCGGCGGTCACGCTCTCGAAGCGGTTCGCAACGCGGTGATCCGTCGCAAGGGCGGCAACGTCACGAGTGCCGCTGCACCCGAGGCGAAATCGGCCGGTAGCGGCAGGTTGTTCCAGCCGTCGACACGCATCGCCGGTGCGGTGACTTCGGTTGCGGCCGCACCGATGCGTCTTGCGCAACGGCCGTTTGCGGCAGGTCAGTTCGGAGTGGGTTGGGTTGTTCTCGCGCGCCGCAAACGCGGCACGGTGTAGGCGTAACCGGCCGCACCCAGCACCAAAGCCGAAGCCAGCATCACGCCACGGTCGGTCGTTGCCGCCAACAGTCCGTCGTCGAGTGTGGCACCCATGCCGACTGCCGCTGTGGTGACGAAAAGTTCTCGGAAGCCGAGTGCCCCGGGTGTGAACGCAATGATCCCCGCGATCGCAGCCGCCGGGGCGACGACGAGGAAGAACCAGAAGGACTCGTCGACGCCCAGCAGGCCGAATGCCAATTGGAATCGCCACGCCGTCAAGAGGTACTTCACGATGTCGATCGTGAGCACCTGCAAAGAAGTACGCGGAGTGCGTTGAATCTCGTGCCAGCCCTCGTTGAACGAGGCGGCGGCGCGGGCGGGTTTGCCACGCAGCAACGGCCAGTCGGGCAACGGGAAGTGCATGAGGGCGATGCACGCGCCACCCAGCACGATGAACACGGCGAACATCGTTGTCGCGAAGTCACCACCGCTCGCCGAATGGGCTGCAACACCGATGATGCCGACGACCGCCGACGAACCGAGGCTGATGACGAGGTTTGCGCCGTAGTTGCTGCCGCTCTTCGCATACGGCACACCGTGAACGGCGTTCATGTAGCGGAACTTGTAGATCGTGCCGACCTGACCGGGAAGCAGGTTGCCAAGGAGACCCGCCGTGAACACCATCCAGTTTTCGAGGAAACCGACGCGCACGCCCGTCGCCCGGTAGACCACCCAGAATTCCGACGAGTTGAGGAAGTGCCCGACGACGATCAGCACCGCGATGAGAGCAAGGTCCCACGACGGGTCGTCCCAGAGCGGTCGCAGGTCGTCGCGTCGTTGCCACACCAAGATGAAGAGCAC
This sequence comes from Ilumatobacteraceae bacterium, assembly GCA_036735765.1. Taxonomy (GTDB): domain Bacteria; phylum Actinomycetota; class Acidimicrobiia; order Acidimicrobiales; family Ilumatobacteraceae; genus F1-20-MAGs119. The sequence goes on from DAINNS010000168.1 coordinate 3,165, forward strand.
CGCGACGATGACGAGAGTCACCGACCAGCGCAGCAGCTTCTTCACGCGACTGGATTCCCGCCGACCGGCCTGTTGAATGACGCATACGACGCGAGCAGACCGATTACCTGCATCGTGTGGTGGCTGAGTGACACCTTGTTGCGGTACCAGGACTCCGCGGCTTTCGGCGCGAGCAGCCCCTCGACGTAGCGCCTGTTCCACGTGAAGGGAAGGTCGGCCAACTGGTCGAGAATTTCGGCGCGCAGTTCGTTCATGTACCAACCGTCGACCGGAGAATCGCTGGGCGACTGCTTGGGTTGGTCGATGATGACGTCGGGGAGCAGGCCGCGTCGCCGCACCATGTCGACGAGGATCTCCTTGCCGGCCGACGATGCCGACGAGCCCGACGAACGCAGGTACTCGAAGGGGATGCCCGACACGAAGGTGCGCAAGCGCGCGTGCATGAACGGGCTCGCCTGCGCAACACCCGTGGCGGCGACGGCGCCGTCGACCTTCACCTTGCTCTGGCCGTTCAGGCCGTTGCCGTTGAAGGCAAGTTGCGTGCGGTTGAGTTGCTCGAGACCAGCGGCCAAACGTGTGCGAATCGCGAGCACAGCTTCGGCCTGGGTGGGGGCGGCGGAATTGCGCAGACGCGCGAGAGCGGCGGTGTCGAAGATCTGTGTCGGAAGATG
>DAINNS010000169.1:0-3794 GCA_036735765.1 Ilumatobacteraceae bacterium
GCTTTCGGTGTTACGGATGTCGGTGACGAACGATGTTGCGGGCACCCCGATGTCGTGGAGGTCGTGCAGGGTTTTTTCGAGATTTTCCGCATCCCGGGCAGCAATCGCAACCGACGCACCGAGCGTCGCGAATCCGAGTGCGGTCGAACGACCGATTCCGCGTCCACCGCCCGTGACGAGCACGGTTCTTCCTTCGAACAGGTTCGGAGCGAATGTTTCGGCGGCGGTCTTCGGTGTGCTCGTCATGGGGCGACAGTAGCGAAGTCAACTACGGTACGGACCATGCGTGCAGTCGTGTGCAAGGAGTTCGGACCGCTCGATCGTCTCGAAATTGTCGACATGCGCGATCCCGAGTTGTTGCCCGGACACGTGCGTCTGCGCGTCCTCGCCAGCGGCGTGAACTACGTCGACGGACTGTTGGTGCAGGGTCGCTACCAGATCAAGCCTCCTGTGCCGTTCGTTCCCGGGATGGAGGTCGTCGGAGAGGTCGTCGAAGTCGCTTCCGACGTCGGTGCGAACATCCTTGGTGGACGATTCCTTGCCAATCTCGGGTTCGGTGGGTACGCCACACACGCCGTGGCGCGCGCCGACCGATTGGTTGCGATCCCGGATGCGATGTCGACGGGTCAGGCGGCGAGTTTTCTGCAGAGTTACCTCACGGGCTGGTTCGCTTTCGTGAAACGCCTCGGGGTGGACCCGTCGAATCCCGCGGCCAATGCGGGAAAATGGTTGTTGGTTCTCGGAGCGGGTGGTGGTGTCGGTCTGGCCGCCGTCGATATCGGCGTTGCGCTCGGTTACCGCGTCATCGCTGCGGCGTCGAGCGAGGACAAGCGCCGATTGGCATTGGATCGCGGTGCACTTCACGCGGTCGACGTCTCGTCGGGCGACAACACGGTGAAGGAGGCAGCGAAGGAGCTGTCGGGCGGTGGAGTCGACGTCTTGTACGACCCGGTGGGTGGCTCGCTCGGCGAAGTGTGCCTGCGGGCCCTCCAGGAGGACGGCAACTACCTCGTGATCGGCTTCGTCGGTGGAATTCCTCAGTTGCCCGCCAACCAGATCTTGCTGCGCAACCGACGCGTGACGGGGGTTGATTGGGGAGCATGGGCGATGCGCAACCCCGAAGCGAACGGCGCGATGTTGCGAGAGGTGCTCGACCTCATCGGCGAAGGACGTCTGTCGCCCGTCGAGCCGACCACGTACCCGCTGTCTCGCGCGGCCGAGGCGCTGGGCGACCTCGAGTCTCGCCGCGTTGCCGGCAAGGTTGTCCTGCTTCCCGACTGAACGCAAGCGACAACTAGGGTTGCGCCATGGCAAAACAGAGACCTTTCAGGTTCGGTGCGAAGGCGAAAACTGCGAACAGCGGCAAAGAATGGGCGGACATCGCCAAGCAAGCCGAAGACCTCGGCTACGTCAGTCTGCAAATCGACGATCACTACACCAAACAGCTTGCCCCCGTTCCGGCGATGATGGCTGCGGCATGCGCGACGTCGACCCTGAAAGTCGGCACGCTGGTGGCCGGCAACGACTTCAGGAACCCGGTGGTCTTCGCCAAGGAAGCCGCGACCATCGACATGCTTTCCGATGGCCGGTTCATGCTGGGCCTCGGTGCCGGATGGATGAAAGAGGACTACACGATCACCGGCATCCAGCAGGACGACGCGATGACGCGCATCAACCGCATGGAAGAGGCGATCGACGTGATGCGAGGCCTGTGGGGAGCAGGACCGTTCTCTCACTCGGGACGCTTCTACAGCGTGTCGGAAATCGACGCATGGCCGAAGCCCGTATCGAACATCCCGATCATCGTCGGCGGTGGCGGTGAGAAGCTGCTCGGAATGGCGGGCCGCAAGGCCGACATCGTGGGCATCAACCCGAAGATCGTTGGTCGGGCAATCAATCCTCGCTCGATGGCCACGGCGGCCGCTGACGTCGTCGACGAGAAGATCCGCTACATCAAGGCAGGAGCCGGGGACCGCTTCGACGACATCGAGTTGTCGTTGCAGGTGTTCGTCACGGTGGTGACCGACGACCCGAAGGGGGTTGCCGAGAAGTACGCACCCGCGTTCGGACTACCGCCCGAGGTCGTTCTGACGGCTCCGTACTTCCAGATCGGCAGCGTCGAGCAGATCAAGGAAAATCTGATCGCGCTTCGCGAGCGTTGGGGCATCAACTACATCGCGTTCCAACAAGACGCCACCGCGGCGATGGCCCCGGTGGTTGCCGAACTCAGCGGGAAGTGACGCTCAACCCGCGACTCGCGCCGTTCGGTACGACGATCTTCGCCGAGATGTCGGCGTTGGCCGTCGAATTGGGCGCCGTCAATCTCGGCCAGGGTTTCCCCGACTCGGACGGGCCGACGGAAGTTCTCGACGTCGCCGTCGAAGCCATTCGGTCGGGTCTCAACCAGTATCCGCCCGGGCCTGGCATGCCCGTTTTGCGTGCGGCCATCGCGACGCACCAGCACCGGTTCTACGGTGTCGACTACGACGCCGACACCGAGGTGCTGGTGACCGCCGGTGCGACAGAGGCCATTGCCGGTGCAATGCTCGGCTTGCTGCAGGAAGGTGACGAAGTCATCGTCTTCGAGCCGATGTACGACAGTTACCAAGCCTGCATCGCTCTCGCCGGGGCGCGGGCAGTGCCCGTCACGTTGCGCCCGCCCGAATACCGACCGGACATCGATCGTGTCCGGTCGCTCGTCGGACCGCGCACGCGAGCGATTCTCGTCAACTCACCGCACAACCCGACGGGGATGTTGCTCACCGACGCCGAGCAGGCGGAGATCGCCACGATTGCTGCCGAGCACGATCTGGTCGTCATCTCCGATGAGGTTTACGAGCACTTGGTGTTCGACGGACTGCGCCATCGCAGCATGGCCGAGTATCCCGGCGCGCGTGACCGCACGTTGGTGATCTCGAGTGGTGGCAAGACCTTTCGCACCACCGGATGGAAGATCGGTTGGGTCTGCGGTCCGTCGCATCTCGTTGCGGCGGTGCGCGCAGCGAAGCAGTTCCTCACGTATGTCAACGGAGGCCCGTTCCAACCGGCCATCGCACATGGTCTCGGCATGTCGGACGCGTATTTCCGGGGAGTTGCCGACGAACTCGCCGCGCGTCGCGACGAGCTCGTCCCCGCTTTGCGTTCGGTCGGCTTCGATGTCTACCCGTCGCAGTCGACCTACTTCGTGACGGTGGACGTACGGGCGGTGGCCCCGGGTGTCGATGGCCGAGCTTTCTGCGTACGCATGGCGCACGAGGCCGGCGTGGTGGCGATCCCGAACCTGGTGTTCTATTCCGGGGCGAACAAAGACGAGGGGCGAAGTCTCGTACGGTTCGCGTTCTGCAAGCGGCCCGAGGTGATCGCCGAGGCGTGCAGGCGTCTGGGAGACTGGTCGTTGTGAAGGTCGCCGCTGTTCAGCACGACATTGCGTGGCTCGATCGCGAGGCCAACTTCGCCCGTCTCGAGCCGAAGATCCGCGAGGCGGCGGGGGCTGGCGCGCGACTGGTCGTGCTGACCGAAATGTTCTCCACCGGCTTTGCCATGGGGGACGAGTGGGCATCACGACTGGCCGAGCCCCGTGGCGGAGCATCATCTCAGTTTCTGCGTGCGGCTGCGCGTGAACACGGCGTTTGGGTTGCAGGGTCATGTCCCGAACTTGCCGACGGTGCGAAGTTGCCCGCCAACACCTTGGTCATCGCGGGCCCGAACGACGAAGTTCACCGGTACGAAAAGATCCACCCCTTCACGTACGGGGGCGAGGGCAGGGTCTTCCGTGCCGGGACTGGTGATCTCAC
>DAINNS010000170.1:0-3790 GCA_036735765.1 Ilumatobacteraceae bacterium
TCGGCGACGCCGGTGACCGCCAATTCGGTGCGCCACACTGACTCCTCAGCCCACTCGTATCTCCGCATCGCCACGAGTCGACCACTCGTTCGCTCCTACTTCGATGGAGATCGAGTAGTCGCCCGGCTCGGTGTTGGCAGGAACGCTCACCGGAATCGTCATCGGGTCGTAGAAAGTGCGTTGAAGGATCTGATACGGCCCACCACCCGATGTCACTGGCTCCGGACATCCTTCGACCATCGCGCCAACGAGAGTCAGCTGCACGTACTCGTCGTACAGAAGAGTTCGCATTCCCGCCGAATTCACGAGGAAGATGCGGAACTCTTCGCTCGCCCCCGCCTGACGAGGCACTTCTCGGTAGAGATCGAGGTTCGATCCGCACGAACGGAACGCTTCGGTCTGATCGCCTCCGGGAGACACCACTCCGAACGGATTGATCGCCGACTTGTCGAACGACATCTCGACATCGATCGTGCCTCCGACCGCGATGGTGCTCGTCGAGATATCGACATCGAGTCGCGCGACGCCGTCGGTCGACACATAATCGGATCCGGGCGGTCGCTGGGTGGGAAGGGTCACCGTCGGTATCGGCTCCTCCACCATCGAGGTCGGCACCGATGTCGGTGTCGGGATGGGTTCGGTCTTCGTGACGGACGCCTCGTTCGACCGAGTGACGGCGAAGGCGACGGCGGCCAGAACAACGGCGATCATGGCGACTACGACTCGTCGCACGGTGGTCGGACCTCGCCGTAGAGCGACACGCAGGTCGTCGGGCCGCACGGGGAATGCGTTCGGTAGTGATCGAGTATCCGGTCGAGGTCTCACCGGACGATCGGCCAACACGAGGCCATCACCTCGCGCCACGGTGAACCACATTCCCCACATAGCGAACCACCATCCGAGTCGAACCCGTACTTCGATACCGGCCCCCTCGCCACGAACAGCGACGAATCGGTTCGCGCGCGACACCGACGGCGTCGAGATCGCCGCCGTGTCGAGCGCACGACTCTTCGCCTGAACATCGATCACGACGTCGACTTCGCCCGTTGCTCCGTCGCTGATGATCCGTCCGATCGGCTCCACTTCGATATAACGCGCGAGCACACGCAGTCGTGACTCGACACCGTCGTCATCATCGAAAGCGAATCCGATCACATCGCCCGTGACATTCAGGAGCAGCCGCACACCATCGCGATCGACGACGTCGCTGATGTACTCGAACTCGGGGATTGCTTCCCAACGGCGGGCGGCCATCGTGTGGGTCAGACGCATCTCAGCCATGATGGTCCTCCATCTCCCCGAGCACTCGGGCCATCAACTCGCGAACGCACTCCTTGCAACGCGAGCGACGCTTTCGCACTCGGGCCGAGTCGGATGGTGCGTCGAACGATTGGATCGCTTGGTCGACGAGCAATTCGAACCGCGCCCGACCATCAACCAGCGGCGCCGCAAGGGTTTCCAGGGCGAACGACTGAACGACCGAGATCGCAATCGACCGAATCACGTCGGGCGAACAACCACCACAATTTCCGGCCTTGAGATCGGTGACCGTGATGCGCCGCAACAATTCCTCAAAGAACGAAAGCGCCATCGTGCGTCGGTCCGGTTCGTCCGGCGCGTCGACTCGCAGCGTTTCATGACGAACGAGCGCCTCGTCCCGCGCCGCGGATCGCAAACGATCGAGTCCGATGTTCGACAACATGCGATACCCGTAACGCGCGGCATCCCGAAGGTCGCCCATGTCGGCGAGAGGTTCGGTGCGGGCGGCGAAGCTGGTCGAGACTCGCAGCCACGCCTGTTGCACCAGATCGTCGCCATCGCACGGGAGTTGCAGGCGTTTCACCAGCGTGTTTGCCGCCTGAAGAGCCTCCGGGGAACGAAGCCACTCGTGGATCAACGCGGCTTGACGTCGGAGCGATTCCGCGAGTTCCACCGGTCGGACTGTACTTCAGGTCACGAGCCAGTTCGCCGAACGTTGACTAGGCATGACGCGCTTTTCGATCCGTTCCACCAGCCATCACGTTTCCGGCGCCGGAGTCAAGTTCCGCCGAATCCTCGTCGCCGCCGCGGCCCTCATGTCGACACTCGTCGCTGCCTCACCGGCGCGAGCATGGGTTCCGATCGAACCGACTCCGGGGCAGCCGAAGGTGTTCATCGTGCCGTGCACAACGAGCACACAACTCGATTGCATCGAGTCGATCGGCGCGTATCTCAATGGCGCATGGGTCGATGGAGTGCTCACCGGTCGCACCGCACCGGATGCGAACGGCGGCGTGTGCTGTCACGAGTGGCAGATTCCGGGTCTGATCAACGAGGACGGCAACGACAAAGTCGAGACCCAAGCAACGCTCGACTTTCCCGGCACCACGGGTGTGCTCACTCGACTCCAGTTCGAGATTCATGCCAGCACTCGGGACAACTTCCGAGTTCCGTATGAGAGTGGAAGCACCGCCTGTACGACCAACAAGATCAATGGGGTCTGCGTCCGCTACGGCAACACCCAGCGCGACATCAAGTTCCGTGCGACGATTCGACTCAGTTGGCTTCAGCCGTCGGTCGTCACCCCCAAGGCCGGCGAAACAATAGTTACCTCGCAACGACTCACAACCGACGGAGCCACGAGTGTCACCGTCGAGGGTGTTCCCTACGACATCCTGGGTGTCGACACGGCGACGGTGGGCAACGTAAGCGACCCGAACGCTCGCGGAGCGTGGAAAGTGAACCGATTCGCTTTCATCATTCTCGACACGCGTTTCATCGGACCGGCACCGCAGTGTGCCGACAAGCCCACGCTCGTGGTTGCAGACAACTCCTGGGCGCCCAGCATTCCGGCCTTCAATGCCGCCACTGGTGTCCTGAGCCTTCGCATCGGCAACCCTCACTATGACACCGACGGAACAACCGTCTGGATTGGCAAGTATCAGGCTCGTATTCCCTTGGAGACTGCACAGTGCATGTGGGGACCGACGGTGAATGAGAACACCCAATTCACTTTCGACGTCTCCGATCCCGACGATCCGTCGAACGAAGCCACGGCCAGCGTCGCGGTGGTCGACGGGAGCGTGGTGATCACGGCCACCAACTTCCACTACTCCGAACCAACGTTGTCGGTGCGGGCCATCACGTCGGCTCCGAATCTTCCTGCGACGGGCACTGACACGATCCAGTTGTGGTTGGCTGTCGCCCTGATCGGCGTCGGCTTGGTGGTTCGGTCGAAGCGTCGTCCGGCCTGACCCCCATCCCAACGGGGGCCCGAACGATCACATCGGGGGCCCGCCCCATGCGGGAACCCCGCTGTTCGCATCTCCGAACAGTTGACTCTTGGCCGCAGCCAAGTCGTCGACCGTCCATTGCTTGCCTCCGGCCGTGATCGAGGTCGCGATCTCGGCCGGTCGCATGCGATGCACCTGGTCACCCAGCACGATGAACGTCTGCGCACTGATGTCGGATGCCCGATCGCTCGCGAGGAACGCGACCATCGGGCTGATGTTCGCCGGGTCGTACTTGTCGAATCCACTCTCGGGCTTGGCGAACTTGGGGTTCACCTCGGTCATCGGTGTGCGCGCGCGTGGCGCGATGCAGTTGACGGTCACGTTGTAGCGACCGAGCTCGCGAGCGAGGATCGTGGTCATCGTGATGATGCCGCCCTTGGCTGATCCGTAGTTTCCTTGACCGGGTCCGCCAAAAAGTCCGCTCTCACTCGTGGTGTTGATGATGCGACGCGGCGGCAGACCGCCTTCGGTGCCCTCGAGTTCCTTGGCCTTGTTCCGCCAATGAAGCGCGGCGAAAT
>DAINNS010000171.1:0-3759 GCA_036735765.1 Ilumatobacteraceae bacterium
TGAACAACGGGTGGAACGTCGCCCTGACCACCCTCATGAACGAACGCGCCGCGATCGGCGGCGGAGGTGGTGGCGCCGATCCCCTCACCCGCGTGTACGCGATGGTGCGCCATTACGGCCTCGACAAAGACCCGATCGTGCGCGACAAGCTCGCCGACCTCTACACGCGTTACCGCGTCGCGTCGTACAACAACCAGCGCGCCATGGCCAAGATCCGCGCCGGACAAACTCCCGGACCCGAGATGTCGACCGCAAAGATGGCACTCACCGACAACCAGCTGCGTCTCTGCGCGTTCCTCTCCGAGGTTCTCGGCCCGAAGATCGTCGTCGACACCGGCGAATGGGGCACCTACGCGTGGAACCAGCTCATCCTCGGCACACCGGGTCTTCGCATCGCAGGTGGCTCCGATGAGGTGATGCGAAACATCGTCGGCGAGCGCGTTCTCGGCCTGCCGAAGGAACCCGGCATCGACTCGAAGTCAGCCTTCCGCGACCTCGCGAAGTAGTTCAGAATAACCAGCGGGTCTCGGCGCGACCGACTGGTCAATCGGGAGATCATCGCTACCCTCGAGGGGTGGACCCCATCGCACGTCGTCTCCGGGTCGCACTCGCGTTCAGCCTCGCGGTGGCCGGTTGCGCGTCGTCGGGCAACAATCTTGTCACTCGTTCCAAGAACTCAGTCGTGTCCACCTCCACCACGCTGCCCAGCCCCGTCGGACCCGATGCGACATTCTCGTCGCCCGAGGGCGTGTCGTTCGGAACGCGCGTCGCAATCGATCGTGCAATGGTCTTTGCCTCGACACGTGCTCAACCCACGGCGACCAAGGGCGCCGTTTATGCGTCGACCTATTCGGATAGTTGGTCCGCGCCACGCGAAATTGTGAGCAGTTGGGACTTCTACTTCGGTCGCGACATCGACGTGAACAACCACGACGTGATCGCATCGGCGGCCGATACACGCAGCGGCCTCTTCGGCGACAGAACGGGAGACATACTCATCGGCACCTCGCCACAGTCCGCAATCGTCGACACGAGCCCTCGGCTCGGCCTTTACGCGCGTTCGGGAGACGATCTTGGTGCTGCGGTCGCGCTGTCCGACTCGTATATGGCGGTGTCCGCTCCGGCCGTCGGCCGCTGGACCACACCGGCACCGGTCGTCTTCATCAAATCGTTGACCGACGCGTCATCCGGCGTTACCTCCGTAGGACCTGGCGCTGTCTCGACGAATGAAACCTTCGGTACGGCGCTCGACATCGACGACTCGACGCTTGTCGTCGGGGCGAGTGGAGCGTTGACCGGCGACGGAGCGGTTTTCATCTTTTCGCGTTCCGGCGCGACATGGAACCTTGCGCAACGCCTCGACGGCACCAACGACGAGGCATTCGGTTCCGACGTCACGCTTGTCGGCTCCCGAATGGTGGTTGGCGCACCGGGCGCAGCCCAGGGCGCGGTATATGTGTGCGAGCGCACGTCGGCTACTTGGGCCTGCCCGACACGAATCGCTCATCCCGACACCTCCGCAACGGGCCAACGCGCCTTCGGCGCAGCCGTCGACTTGTCGCTTTCGGGCGACGAGATCGTCGTTGGCGCACCGTGGGGCCTCGGCATGACGTGTTGCCCCGGCGCGGCATTCACCTTCGTGCTTCGCGACGGATCTTGGAATCTTCATCGAATTCTTCAACCAACGAGTCCAGCGAACAACGACGGCTTTGGCAACAGCGTCGGCATCGACGGCGGCGTCACCGTCGTTGGCGCACCACGTGCAGCCGGTGGCAACGGCACAGTCTCGGTGTTCGGAAGCCCCGCTAGCGATGCGCGCGCTCCTCGTGCATCCGTCGCGTTCAACAACCCAACGACTGGCGCCGCAGTCGGCGCCACGATCAATTTCTTCGGTGACGCACCGAGCGGATATGACGGCTCGCTTCAGGCATGGGACCGCGGGGGGAACTCTTGGCGGTCGACATTCGACGCCGACGCGACGTCCTTCCGCGGCAACTGGCCGGACGCGGATTCTGCGTACGGGTCGCTGACCGTCTTCAATCAGTTCGGCTACGACACGTTGGCGTTGTCCACGCGCATCACCGCTTCGGCAGCAACCACTGTGACGCCGACAACCGTCCCGCCAACAAATCTCACAATCCCACCCACAACCCCGCTCGTTGCGAACACCCCGGCCCCCGAATCGATCTCTGGTGCGGTGCCCGCGTCCAGCGCGGCACCGACAACGTTGCGTCCGCGGCCAGTGACCACCACGCCAGAGACGACGACGGGCGACCGCACTTCGGAACAAGCGGCCACGACAACACCGACGAAAGCGCCATCGACCCGGCCGACGACCACGACCGGTGCGGGCGTGCCCGGGGCCTCACCGAAGCCACCCGCAGCGCCAAATGCCGTGTCGTTGACGGCGACATGCCGTGCGGGCCAGCCCTGCGCGATCGAAGTTCCCGCGTTGCTCGGTGGCAAGACGGCGTCGATGCGCGGGGCGCCGCCGGGACTTCGCTACAACGCGAAGACCGCGACCATCGCGGGAGTTCCCCGCAAAAGAGGATCGTTCATGATCACGATCAAGGCTGGCGCAAACGGGAGAACAGGCAGCGCAACAGTGGCACTCACCGTCAAGTAGACAGCCCGAGGTTGTCCATGAACGCCCACGACACACGGTGGATGGGCGACGGGCCGTGCTCGCGAAGACCCTCACGGTGTTTCGGGCACGGATAACCCTTGTTGCCCGCGAAGTTCCAATGTGGGTACTCGACGGCGAGTTCGCGCATCGCGCGATCACGCGACACTTTCGCCAGCACCGAAGCCGCGGCGACCGATGCAGAAACTGCGTCGGCCTTCACGCGCATGACGACCCGCGGTACGAGGGGCGTGACGAAATCCCACTTTCCGTCGGCGATGACCGCGTCGACTTCGACACCCAGACCAACCACGGCGCGCTTCGTCGCGAGTCGTTGCGCGTTGCTCATTCCGAGGCGGTCGCACTCCCCTGCCGTGACGATGCCGAGCGCCCAGTGTGAGCACTGTGCCGCGACGGTGTCGAAGATCGACTCACGTTTCTTTTCGGACAGCGCCTTCGAGTCACGCGCCACGAGGTCGTCGACAGCGACGTCGGTGTGTACGACCGCGGCACACACGACGAGTGGCCCCGCCCACGATCCTTTACCCACCTCATCGACACCTGCCACGACGCGTGCGCCATCGGCGCGGAGTTCTCGTTCGATCTCGAGTGTTGGAGCGGGCTTCACGCCTCGAGCACGATCCCCGGTGCGCCTGTCTCGATGTAGCCCGCGCGCCACCAGCCCTGCGATGCAAGCTCAGCTTCGCGCGCAGCGGGGACAGCGGCGAGGAGGCCGCCCGAGGTTTGTGGGTCGAAACACAATGCAGCGGGGCCGTCGGCAGCGTTGATGATCGCACGACCCTCGACGTAGGCGCGGTTGCGCGGGTCGCCACCGGTGCGCAGACCCTCGTTGGCTGCCTTCAGCGCGCCGGGGTACGCAACGATGTTCCCCGTCTCGATGTGCAGGCGCACGCCGCCACGTTCGGCCACTTCCCAGCCGTGTCCTGCAAGGCCGTACCCCGTCACGTCGGTCACCGCGTGAACGTCGTCACCGAGTACACGCAACTGGTCGGCTGCACGGCGGTTGAGCACCCGCATACCGTTGATCGCGGCCCGTTTGTCGGTCGAACAGCCTCCCGCAAGAGCGAGCGCGGTTCCGATGGGCTTCGACATCATGACGACATCACCCGGTTGTG
>DAINNS010000172.1:0-3722 GCA_036735765.1 Ilumatobacteraceae bacterium
TACAGGCTTGGCACACACTTGAGGCGATGGGAAGCCAGACCGATACCCTTCGCGGTTCCATATCCACCCTGCTCCGTTTAGGGGCCACGGTCCGCACCGTGTCCGAAGGGAGAACATGTCAATGACCCGTGCCTATGAATTGATGGTCATCATCGATGGTGGCATCGACGACAACGCTGCGCAGCAGCAGGTCAAGTCGATCACCTCGACCATCACCTCCGTCGGAGGTTCCGTTCACGGAAACCCCGATTGGTGGGGAAAGCGCCGTCTGGCCTACCCAATCAACAAGAAGGAAGACGGCTACTACGTCGTCTACAACATCCTCGCGCCCGCGGGCGCCCTTGATGAGGTCGAGCGCACGCTCCGCATCGCCGACAACGTGGTTCGCCACAAGCTCCTCCGCTTGCCCGACCACGAGGGTCAGCGCCGCGGAATGCTCGCCAAGGCCTAGTCCGGATTCATCTCCACACGAACGGAGCACAACATGGCAGACAACACGATCACACTCGTCGGCAACCTCACCCGCGACCCCGAACTGCGTTTCACCACCGGTGGACGTGGCGTCGCGTCGTTCGGCATTGCCGTCGGTCGCCGCTACCAGGTGAATGGTGAGTGGCAAGAGCAAACGTCGTATTTCAACATCACGGCCTGGGGCCAGCTCGGTGAGAACGCGGCCGCGACACTCGCCAAGGGTTCGCGCGTCATCGTCACCGGTCGCCTCGAGCAGCGCGAATACACCACGCGCGACGGCGACAAGCGCACGGCCATCGAGGTCGTCGCCGACGAACTCGGACCCAGCCTGCGTTGGGCAACCGCCCAAGTCGAGCGCCAGTCGGGCCAGGGCGGTGGCGGCGGTGGCCGCGGCGGCAACCAGCGCGGCGGCGATTCTGCCCCCGATCCGTACATGGGCGACGAAGAGCCCTTCTGAACCATCGAGAACACCACAGGAACTGAGAGAAAACCATGACCAGCAAAAAGAACAAGGCCCGTATTTCCAAGGCCGACCTGAAGAAGCCCGGCAAGAAGAAGCCGAACGTCCTCGACACCGAGCGCATTGCGTACGTCGACTACAAGGACGTCAACCTTCTGCAGCGTTTCATGTCCGACCGCTCGAAGATCCGCGGCCAGCGCATCGCCGGTACGTCGGTGCAGCAGCAGCGCGAAATCGCCACGGCAGTGAAGAACGCCCGCGAGATGGCGCTGTTGCCCTACACCAAGCGCGTTGCTTCGGCTCGCGCTCCGCGACCGGGTGCCGACCGCGAAGACGACGAGAAATACGTCGACAAGTACGCCGACAAGGTTTCGGACAACGCGGCTGCTGACGGTGCCGCAACCGAGTCCACCGACGTGGAATCGGCCGGCGACGATGCAGAGGGTGAGGCCTGATCATGAACGTGATTCTCCGCAGTGATGTGAAGGGCCTCGGTAAGCGCGGCGACGTGGTCTCGGTTTCCGACGGTCACGCCCGCAACTACCTCCTGCCCCACGGTTTGGCCATCGGTGCCAGTGACGGAGCGGTGGCGCAGGCCGCCGCCATGCGCAAGGCCCGTGACAACAAAGAGCGTGCCTCGCGCGAAGCCGCCCTCCAGGTCGCCTCGCGACTCGGCGCGGCCACCGTGTCGATCAGCGCAAAGGCCGGCAACGAAGGCCGTCTGTTCGGTTCGGTCACCTCGACCGAGGTCGCCAAGGCGATTGCCGCGCAGACCGGCATCGAAGTCGACAAGCGCGACATCGACATCGATACCCCCATCCGCACGGTGGGTCGCCACGCGGTTTCGGTTCGACTGTTCCACGACGTCACGAGCACTGTCTCGATCGATGTCGCGGCCAGCTGAGTTACCCACAGCCATCCACAGGCTTCACACAGGCTTGTCCACACGTCCTGCCCCTAGCGATCCACAGGGTTGCTAGGGCAGGGTGGCAGCCGTGTCCGACACGCGTAACTCTTCGTCGCCCCCGCGCGGTACGTCCGCGCGCGTGCCGCCGCACAACCTCGATGCCGAGGCGTCGTTGTTGGGTGCGATGTTGCTGTCGAAAGACGCGATCGGTGCAGCCGCTGAACGAGCGGTCACCCCGTCCGACTTCTACAAGTCCAGCCACCAACACATCCACGACGCGATCCAGTCGCTGAACGTGGCGGGCGAACCCGTCGACGTCGTCACGGTTTCCGACAAGCTCCAGCGCGCCGGGTTCCTCGAGACCGTCGGTGGTATCGACTATCTGCTCGAACTGCAGAACAGCACGCCGGCGGTGTCGAGCGCCGACCGTTATGCCCGCATCGTGCGCGAAACGTCGATGTTGCGGCGGCTCATTCTTGCCGCCTCCGAAATTGCAGAACTTGGTTACAGCCAACCCGACAACATCGAACAAGCACTCGATCGCGCGGAGTCGAGCATCTTCGAGGTCGCCCAGAACCAGGTGAGCGACACCATGGTGCGGCTGAACGACCTCATGCCCGAGACGATGGACCGCCTGTCCGAGATCATGGAGAACGGCAACCCCATCACGGGTGTGCCCACGGGCTTCGTCGACCTCGACGCGTTGCTGTCGGGCCTGCAACCCGGAACGCTGAACATCATCGGCGCACGCCCCGCCATGGGTAAGTCCGCGCTCGCGATGGGCATGGCCGTCAACGTCGCCACCACAACGAACAAGCCGGTGTTGTTCTTCTCTCTGGAAATGGGCCGCGCCGAACTGTCACAGCGCATCCTTTCCAGCGAAGCGCGTGTCGACTCGGCGAAGTTGCGCACCGGGCGCCTGAACGAAGAGGACTGGCGCCGCATCGGTCGTGCCATCGGTCGACTGTCGATTCCTCTGTTCATCGACGACAACTCGGCCGTCACCGTGATGGAGATTCGCGCGAAGGCGCGCCGTATTGCTGCCAAGCACGGCGACCTCGCGATGATCGTGATCGACTACCTGCAGTTGATGGGTGGCAACGCCAGCGCCGAGAACCGTCAGCTCGAGGTCAGCGAGATCAGCCGAAACCTGAAGATTCTCGCCCGCGACTTCAAGGTGCCCGTCGTTGCGCTCAGCCAGTTGAGCCGCGGTATCGAAACGCGAACAGACAAGCGTCCGACACTGTCCGACCTGCGCGAATCCGGTGCGCTCGAACAAGACGCCGACGTCGTCATGTTCCTCTACCGTCCGTCCGTCAACGACGACGACCCGCAGCGCAAGGCCGATGCCAACCTGCAGATCGCCAAGCACCGTGCCGGCGCGCTCGACGACATTCGACTCGTGTTCCTCGCGAACTACACACGATTCGACAACTTCACCTCGAAGGCCCCATAGTCACATCATGTTTCTCGGCGAAGACCTTCTTGCGTGGCTCGTTCTCGCGTTGGGCGGCGCGCTCTTCGCGGGCAACACGCTCGCAATCGTGAAGCCGCCGCCGCAGCGCAAAGAAGAAACGGATCTCGCAAAGGCACCCCTTGCGCGCAGCCTCACGATGGCCGCGGTCGGTCTTGTTGCCTCGATCTGGGCCCTTGCCAGCCTGATTTCCTGAACGATCAGCGCGCGGCGCGGCGTTCGGCGTCGATCAGGTTCGCTGCCTGCCACGCAATCGCCATCGCAGGTGCACTGGTGTTTCCCGACACGAGCGTCGGCATCGAAGCACAGTTGACGACGCGCACGCCTTCGACTCCCCGAACGCAGAGTCGTTCGTCGAGCACCGCATCGTCACCACGGCCCATCGCGCACGTTCCCATTGCGTGGGTGCC
>DAINNS010000173.1:0-3673 GCA_036735765.1 Ilumatobacteraceae bacterium
CATCGATCCCTGGTTCGGCCATCACGACGGTCCGTTTCGATGCCGCCCTCCACGAGTTCGACACGATCGAAGGCATCGCCGAGGACGTCACCGAGATCATCCTCAACCTGAAGGACATCGTCATCGTCTCCGAGAGTGACGAGCCCGTCGTTCTTCGTCTCGACGTGAAGGGTCCCGCCGACATCACCGCAGCAGACATCGCGCTGCCCGCCGGTGTCGAGATCCTGAACCCGCAGGTCAAGATCGCGTCGCTCAACGCCAAGGGCCACCTCGCCATCGATCTCACCGTCGAGCGCGGTCGTGGCTACATGTCGAGCGACCGCGATTCCGAGAACCGTGTCATCGGTGTCATTCCGATCGACGCGATCTTCTCGCCGGTTCGCCGCGTGATGTTCGATATCGAGCCGACGCGCGTCGAGCAGTCGACCAACTACGAGCGTCTCGTTCTCGACATCGAGACCGACGGCAGCATCGAGCCGCGCGAGGCGCTGTCCTCGGCGGGTGCAACGTTGCGTGCTCTCGTCGATCTCGTCGCCAGCCTCTCCGACGAGCCGCAGGGTCTCGAACTGGGCGAAGTCATCGGCGCCAACATCGGTTCGCCCGACCTCGATCTGCCGATCGAAGACCTCGACCTCTCCGAGCGTCCGCGCAACTGTCTCAAGCGTGCGCAGGTCAACACCATCGGTGAGTTGCTGATGAAGAGCTACGACGACCTGCTCAACATCACCAACTTCGGCCAGAAGAGCCTCGACGAAGTCATCGCCAAGCTCGACGAGCGCGGCCTGTCGCTTCGCCCGTAACACACACTCCGTAGACGTAGACAAGGATTCGTCATGCCCGCAACACCCAAGAAGTCGAAGCGATTCGGTGGCAGTGCCGCCCACCAGCGTCTGCTGATGGCAAACCTCGCCGCATCGTTGTTCGCCGCCGAGGGAATCGTCACGACCGAGGCCAAGGCCAAGGCACTGCGCCCCATCGCCGAAAAGCTCATCACGAAGGCGAAGAAGGCCGGCGAAGAGTCCCCACTGCGTATCCACCGCATCCGTCAGATCCAGGGTTACCTCGGTGACAAGGAGATGACCAACAAGTTGGTGAACGAAGTTGCCCCGCGTTATGCGGCGCGCAACGGTGGCTACACGCGCATCCTCAAGCTGGGTGAGCGTCACGGTGACAACGCACCGATGGCGCGCATCGAACTGGTCTAGAGCCGACGGCGCGTTGCGCCAATCATCATGAACGTAGAGACGCAAGGGCCCGCCGTGAGGCGGGCCCGTCTCGTTGTCGCCTATCACGGCGAGCCCTACCACGGGTTCGCGATCAGTGCAGGCGTTCCCACCGTTGCCGGCACGTTGACCGATGCGCTGCGTCGCATCACCAGCCACGACGTCGTTCTCACCGGCGCGGGTCGCACCGATGCAGGTGTGCACGGTTGGGGACAGGTCGTGAGTTTCGCGTTGCCGGCCGACCACGACCTCGACAAGATCGCAAAGAGCCTCAACTCGATGCTCGAACCACACATCGTCATCCGCGACGCGCGCTGGGTGGCCGATGATTTCGACGCGCGGTTCTCCGCTTTGTGGCGTCACTACCGATACCGCGTTTTGAACACCCCCACCGGCAATCCGTTCGAGTCGGCCACGTCGTGGCACGTGACGACGCCCCTCGACCTGCGCGCGATGCAACTCGCCGCCGACGCGTTCATCGGCGAACACGATTTCTCGGCTTTCTGTCGTCGGCCAAAGCAGTCGGGGCCGAGCAAGGACGCGCCCGAGCCTTCCATGGTGCGCCGAGTCATCAGCGCACGATGGAGCGACGCGGGTGGGGGAATGCTGCACTTCGAGATCCGCGCCAATGCCTTCTGCCAGCAGATGGTGCGGTCGATCGTCGGAACTCTCGTCGAGGTCGGGATGCACCGACGCCGTGCGGGTGAAATGACCGGGATCCTGCGTGCCTCCAGCCGCGCGATGGCGGGTCAGATCGCCCCACCCCACGGGCTGTGCCTCATGGAAGTCGGCTACCCCGCCTGAGCCCGACCGTCCGGGTCGGGCCCCGGCCGCGGGGTTTGAGCGGGCCCCGGCCGTGCCGATTTTCCCGCTCGACCCCTATCCTTTCAGAGCCCCTTGTCGCAGTAGGCGCAGGGCCGAAAGAGATCCCATGGGTACCTATTCTCCGAAAGCTTCCGAAATTACGCGCGCATGGCACGTCATCGACGCCGATGGCATGGTGCTCGGTCGCCTCTGCACCGAGGCCGCCCGTTTGCTGCGCGGCAAGCACAAGCCGATCTTTGCTCCGCACATCGACACGGGCGATCACGTCGTCATCGTGAATGCCGACAAGGTGGTTCTCACCTCCGGCAAGGCCGACCGCGAGATGGTGTACCGCTACTCGGGTTACCCGGGCGGCATGAAGAGCGAGTCGTACCAGCAACTGCTCGACCGCAAGCCCGCCGAAGCGTTGCGCATGTCGATCGCCGGCATGTTGCCGAAGGGCCCGCTCGGTCGTCAGATGATCACGAAGTTGAAGGTGTACGCAGGTCCCGACCATCCGCACACCGCACAGCAGCCGACACCCGTCGTGCTGAAGAAGGCCGCGGCCCGCTGACGCGGCCGGGAAAATCGAACACGGAAGTACGAGGAATCACGTTGGCAACGCAGCCGCTCACACAGACCACCGGACGTCGCAAGGAATCGGTCGCACGCGCGCGACTGCGTTCGGGTACCGGTGTCGTCACCGTCAATGGTCGGACCTTCGAGGACTATTTCCCGATGGCCACGCAACGCATGGTCGTCGCCGAGGCATTGCGGGTCACCAGCACCGAAACCGTGTACGACGTCGATGCAACCATCCACGGTGGTGGCGTCAACGGTCAGGCCGGTGCGCTGCGTATGGCCATCGCGCGCTCGCTCGTCGAACTCGACGGTGAACTGCGCCCCGCGCTGAAGAAGGCCGGTCTGCTCACCCGCGACGCACGTCGCAAGGAAAGCAAGAAGTACGGCCTGAAGAAGGCCCGTAAGGCGCCGCAGTTCACCAAGCGCTGAGTCCTCTTGTTGCGATTCGGCACCGACGGTGTCCGCGGTGTTGCACACCGCGAGATCACGCCGAGCGCCGTCCAGTTCTTCGCCCGCGCAGCCGCGCGGGCGTTGCGCTGTTCACGGGTGGTTGTCGGCCACGACCCGCGCGAATCGAGTCCTGAACTCGCCCGCTCCGTCGCCGAGGGATTCCGCGTCGAAGGCGTCGAAGTCGACTTTGTCGGTATGGCGCCGACACCCGCGGTCGCATTCCTGGCCCAGCACCATGGATGTGCCGCTGCCGTCGTGACCGCCTCGCACAATCCCTACACCGACAACGGTCTCAAGTTCTTCCGTGAGGGTGGAACCAAGCTGAACGACGACGAGGAGCGTGCGATCCAGACGCTGTACGAGGCGTTCATCGCGGCCGACGAGGCGTTCGTCGAGCCAACCCACAACGATGCGGCGGTTGGTCTCGACGCGTACCTCGACCACGTGTGTTCGGCGGCCACGTCCGTTCGGGCGGGCGCGCGCATCGTCGTCGATTGTGCAAACGGGGCGATGAGTTCGGTTGCACCACTGGCATTCGCCCGGCTCGGCCTCGACACGGTGGTGTTCAACGCCTCGCCCGACGGAACGAACATCAATGTGTCGTGTGGTGCGGC
>DAINNS010000174.1:0-3669 GCA_036735765.1 Ilumatobacteraceae bacterium
CGTCGGCGCGACGTACGACGACCTCGAAGTCTCCTTGAGGCGTCCGACCCAGCAGTTCGGTGACGCGAGCGACATCGGCTGCGGTCGCCATGTGACTCCGGTGGCGGTCAGAGAATCGCGATGAGCAGGAGGACCAACACCGCGACGCCCGCGACCACGGGAAGCGCGCGCTTGACGATGGTGCCACCGGCAGCCTCGATGAGGTTGATCGGCGCGGCCTCGGGCGCGTCGATTTTGCGCACCGTGGGTTGAGCAGATTCGGCGACAGGCGTGGCCGCGGGTGCCGGTGCTGCTGCTGCAGGTTCGGACGCGATCAAGTTGTTGAGGTTGTCGGAGAACTGCGCGAGCAACTTGTCACTGACGTCGGCGAGCGCGCCGCGACCGAACTGCGCAACCTTGCCCGTGATCGAAAGGTCGGTGTTGACGTTGACCTGTGTCGATGACGCATCGATGGCGGTGAGTTGAGCGGTGATGATGGCGGATGCATTGCCTTTGCCACCGGTGTCACGGCCTTCGCCCTTCAGCACGGCCTTGTAGTTGGCGTCGTCCTTTTCGACGAACGATGCCTGGCCCTTGAACTGCGCTTGGATGGGACCGACCTTGACCTTCACCACGCCGCGGTAGGTTTCGCCCTCAACTTCTTGCAGTTGCGCGCCGGGAAGACACGGAGCAATGCGCTCGACATTGGTGAGCACGTTCCAGGCCTCTGCGATCGGGACCGCGACGGAAAAAGTGTGGTTCAGGGGTTCCATGATTCGAGATCCTCGAGGGTGTCAATGTCGGCGGGGGTACCCGAGCAGGGTACTTCCTCGACCAGTTCGGGGCGACTGGAGATGAGGTGACGTGCGCCAAAGTCACCCGTTTTGGGCAGGTATTGCCAGGCTTCACGGCGAAGGAGAGCGGGCGTGCGGGTGGGCGACCCCTGATATCTCGCCACCGCGATGGCGGCCGGGGACGAGGCAACCGCACGCCATGCGGAGGCATCGATGAAGGGTTGATCGCCAAGGCCGACGACGACGGCGTCGGCGCCGAGTGATGAGGCGTGTGCGATACCCGTGGCGAGCGACGTGGCCTGTCCATCGGCCCACTGCGGGTTCTCGACAACCGTGACGTCGTCGGGCAACGGTTCCAGGGAAACGGCGCCCGACACGACGACGATGCGATCGATGGGCGCGCCGTCGGCGATCGCCGCACGCACCGCAGCGACGCTGTGGTCGATGACCCTTGTGCCGCGCAACAGCGAGAGCAATTTGTGCCGATCTGCGTGAAAACGCGAGCCTGCACCGGCGGCAAGGATGAGGGCCACGATCACGGCCCAAGCCTGCCCCGAAAGTGCCGTGACCACCACTTTGGATCGGTAGTTTTGTACCGATGGAACGGGGGGTCGTGCGCCGTCGAATGGCTCGGAACGGACTCGTGGTGGTCGCTCTCGCGTGCGCCTCGACCCTGGCCATGGGCGCGATGCCGGCAGAGGCGGGCCGCGGTGCGGTGATCGTTCCACCGTCGGTCGTGCACACTTCGTGGCGTTCACCCGAGATGCTGACGAAGGACGCCCTGCCCCGACACGATGTGTTGCGGGACCGCGCGGTCGAGGCACTCGCGGCGTACGAAAATTCGATCGCCTCGAGCGACCCGAAGATGGTGAGCCGCTACCAAAGTGCACTTGCGGCCGTCGTGTCGATCGTTGCCGCGCGAACGTTCGTCTCGCGCAGCGAAATGCTCGATGCCTGGTTGTCGACATCGTCGCGACACCAGAAAGCGTTGCTCGTCGGAATGACAACGCTCGGCACGGGCTATCTCTTCGGTTCCGACAATCCGCGAAAAGGTCTCGACTGTTCGGGACTCGTCGCCTACGCGTGGGCGAAATCAGGCGTGAAGCTGCCGATGAAATCCGACAGGCAGATCGACCACTCGCGTGAAGTGTCGCGAGAAGAGGCTCGTGCCGGCGACATCGTCGGATATCCCGGACACACCATGATCTATCTCGGGGTCGGTGACATCGTGTTGCACTCGGCGCGGCCGAATCTCGGCGTGCGCGTGGGGCCGATCAACTGGAAGGAATCGCCGAACGTGAAGTTCGCCGATCCCTCGCCCGTCGATTAGTTCGTGTGAATCGGGCCATTCGAATCGCGCAGTGACGGCGCATTACGTCCGGTGCGCCGGGCGATGATTTCCGCGCAGATCGAAATGGCAGTTTCCTCGGGGGTGCGGGCACCGAGGTCGAGGCCGATCGGAGACATCAACCGGGCAAGGTCGGCGGCGTCGGTGACGCCGGCTTCGGCGAGCCGTTCGAGTCGCTTGGTGTGGGTTTTGCGCGAGCCCATGACACCGATGTAGCCGACGCGCGTGGCGAGTGCCCCCCGAACCGCGGGTACGTCGAACTTCGCATCGTGGGTGAGGATGCACACCGCATCGCGGGGGCCGAGGGTTTTCCCTTCGGCGGTGAACAGGTCACCGGGCCAAGAGACGACCACGTTGTCGGCCATCGGGAATCGGCGACGAGTCGCGAAGATTTCACGCGCGTCACACACGGTGACGCGGTATCCGAGAATCTTGGCGACGCGGGCGAGTGCGGCCGTGAAGTCGACCGCGCCGAAGATCCACATCTGCGGTGCGGGGGCAAAACTCTCGACGAACACCTTGACGGTGGGCGCATCTGCGAGGTCTTCGGGTGTTGTCTGGCCCTCGGGTCCGTAGTGGCGGATGCCCGTGGTGCCGGCTTCGAGTTCACCCAATGCGTCGCGTGCGACGATGCGATCGAGTTCGGTGTTGCCGAGCGAACCGCTCGGTGTCTCGCCCGGTGCGATGAGCAACGTCGCGCCTGTGTTCGGACCATCGATGACGGTGGCGAGTCCGACGGGTTCGTGCGACCGGATGCGCGCATCGAGGGTGTCGAACAACGCGAGAAGTTCGTCGGCCGGCTGGATGAAGAGGTGGATTGTGCCGCCACACGTGAGGCCGACCGCGAAGGCTTCGTCGTCGGAGTAGCCGAAGGTGACGACGCGAGCGGGGGCGTCTCCGGCGAGGATGGCGAGTGCCTCGGAGACGACTGCACCTTCGACGCATCCGCCGCTGACCGAACCAATGACCTGCCCCGACGCACTGACGGCCATGGCGGCGCCGGGTTCGCGCGGACCCGAGCCCTCGATATCGACGACGCGGGCGATCGCGAAGCGTTCACCGCTGCGGCGCCAGGCCGCGAATTCGGGGAGCAGATCGCGCATGGCTTGAAGTGTACGGGCGTCAGTCGAGACGTGAGATGGCGCGGCAGAGACGGTCGAGCGCGTCGATTGAGTGACCTTCGACAAAGTCGTCGACGTGCGGCAACGCTGCCGCCATTCCCTTGGCCAGCGGGGCGTAGCCCTTCGTCACCTTCAGTGGGTTGACCCAGATGGTGCGAAAAGCTGCGCGGTGTAGGCGTTGCATCTCTGCACCGAGGAGTTCGGGGTTTCCGCGGTCCCACCCGTCGGAGAGGATGACGACGATCGAGCCGCGGGCGAGTCCGCGCACGCCCCATTCGTCGTTGAACGTGCGTAGGCAGTCTCCGAGGCGTGTGCCGCCGCTCCAGTCGGCGACATTGCGTGACGCGCGCGTGATCGCCTCGTCGGGGTTTCGCGTGGAGAGTTCTTTCGTGAGCCGGGTGAGGCGAGTTCCGAACGTGAACGCCTC
>DAINNS010000175.1:0-3651 GCA_036735765.1 Ilumatobacteraceae bacterium
CTCACCGTCACCGCCATTCCGTCGATTCGCTGGGATGCCGCCGACTACACGGCAGCGGCCGGCGACGTTCTCGTCGGACTCGTCAATGAAGACTCGGTGCGCCACACGTTGATCATCGCCAAGGACGGCACCAAGATTCCCGACTTCAAACTAGAGGTCGGAAAGAAGGGCGCCGTCGACTCAGGCACCATCGCGCTCACTGCCGGCGACTACACGTTGCTCTGCGACGTGCCGGGCCACCAGAACATGAAGGCAAACCTGAAGGTCAGCTAGCAGCGCGCACGGCAACCGGAATCGCGCTCATCACGGGTATCCCCGTGATCTCGTCGTACCCGCTCTGCAGGTCGATCAGCGCTCCGGTCGTCGAACCGAACGTGGCGAGATCCGACGGCGTGTCGGGCAATCCTCCCCAGGCGTGCGCCATCGAAACCGTCCCGCGACGCACATCGTCGGCGGCCTTGGCGATGGTGCGGATCGAGCCACGCGGTGACGACACCTCGATCGTTGCCCCGTCGGCGATACCCAGGTCGGCCAGATCCTCGGGGTTCATGTGCGCGAAGTTCATGCCCTCACGCGCCCGCAACTTCTCAACCTCTCGACCCGACGAATTGAAGACGCTCTTCAGACGACGCGTGCTCATGCGGAACGTGTGCACATCGGGGTCGAACCCCTTGATCACCACGGCCGCTGTGTGTTCCGACGCCACCTCGCGCATTTCCTCGGCGATTCCGTCGGGCACCATTTCGAAGCGCGCGCCGTTCCCCTCGTCGGCAGGCAACACCGTCGTGACGAACTCGGGGAACACCTTTCCACCTACGTGCTTGCGCAGCTCCGCGAGTGGCAACTTTGCGTTCGCGTAGATGAGATCGAGCACGTCATCGGCATCGATTTTCTGGCCGGGCGCAATGTCGCCACCGGGCATCTTGATGGTGACGCCCAAACGGGCCGCCACTTCGACGTACACCTGCCACTCCTGGCGAATGTCGCCGCGCATCTCGAGAACCGCGGGCGTGTAGTGCTGATATGGCTCGTCGAACCACCGGTCGATCGTCGTCGGAACATCGGGGCGTTCGAGACTGAGCGTGCTTGCGATCACGTAGTGAGCGAGTTTCGCGCTCGGTGACATGTGAACATCCATGAGCACGTGCAGATCGAGCGCGGACAACGCTTCGACCGTCGTGCGCTGGTCGGGCCATGCCACCACCGGGTTGCCGCCCAATGTGAACAGCGCACGAATCTGGCCTTCTCCTTCGAGAAGGATCTCCTCGGCGAGCGTCGACGTCGCCGCCTGGCCACGTTGGTTGTAGATGTCACGAATACGAGACTTCGGCCCCTTCGTCAACGCGTCAGGGCGTGGTGCGATGACCTGAGCACGCAACGGACCGGCCGGGGTCATCAGGCCACCGGGGTTGCGGATCGTCTCGCCCGCGCGGTTGTAGCGGCCGCACAGCGTGTTGATCACGAGCACGAGGTGCTCGGTCAACGAAGAATGCGGAGCCATGTCGGGACCCGTCCCCGTCGTCAAGGCGCCGCGCTTCCCACCGGCGAAGCGACGAGCGGCCTCGGCGATGAGACCCTTGTCGACGCCCGTGCGTTGGCTCGCGTAGTCGAGTGTGAACGGATCGACCGCAATGCGCAGGTCGTCGATTCCATTCACGTGTTGCGCAACGAACTCGCGGTCGTACATGTCGTGTTCGAGGATCTCTCGCACGAAAGCCGACAGCAGCGTCGGGTCTTCGCCCGCGCGCACGGGCAGGTACAAGTCGGCGTAGTGCGCCACTTCGGTGAACCGCGGGTCGACAACGATGAGAAACAGTCCGTTGTCTTTCAGTCGCTTCAGACGCATCAGCGGGTTGAAACCGGGGATTCCACCCGGATAACCGAAACTGCTGACGATCGTGTTGCATCCAACGATGCACGCGACGTCGGCGGTCTCGATCGAGTGCACACCTGCGCCCCACGCGCCGTGACGCAACGGAGCAATTGCCTTGCCCGGCTGGTCGATCGACGACGACGTGTAGAAGCTGGGCGAACCGATCGACGAATGGAACGCGGCCGCAATCGGGAGTCCGGTGGCGTTCTGATACGCCGCCGTGCCGCAGTAAGTGGCGACGGACCGCGGGCCGTGCTTTGCGAGGATTCCCGCGAGTTTCTCGGCAATCTCGTCGAACGCAGTCTCGGTGGCGATCGCCTGATGCGAGTCGCCAACCTTCTTCATGCTCTGACGCAGTCGACCCGGATGTTCGTGTTGGTGACCGAGATGGCGACCCTTCACGCACGTGTACCCCTCGTAGACGGGGTCCTCGAGGACTCCGCGAACGGTTTGCACGATGTTGGTCTCGATGTCGACATCGACGTCGATCGCGCAACCCGCATGGCAGAACCGACAGAACGTGCGCTTCGTCTCGATACCCATGGATCCCCCACAATCTGAGCTCGACCGAAAACTACACCAGCCCGAAAAAGCAGAAAAGCCCCGGCGCGAGCCGGGGCTTTCTGCGAACCGAAACGGTGATCAGCCGAGCAGGATCTCCGAGAGGATCCAGAGGACCAGCCACAGCACGCCACCCGTGATGAGCGCGTTCTTGTGGCTCTCGTAGGGCCACAGCAACTTGTTCGTCGCCGCGGTTCCGCCAAGGAGTCCCAGTGCGTTGATCTGGAGGATCGCGATGATCGCGATCGCGATGATGAAGAAGGTCCATGCATTGCCGCTGGTGGCACCGGCGAAGGCACCGCTGTAGAAGTGGGCTGCGCCGACCATGAAGAACAGCATCGAGAACGAGAAGATGAAGTTCTGACGCGACACGAGGAGGGCGCGACGTCCCGCGCCCGCCGCCGCCGGGTCGGCATCCTTGCCGGCGAGAACGTTGGCGGCGTTTGCGAGCACGACCTTCTGGTTCTTCCAGATGACCATCCACACGTTCGCCGCCATCAGGATGCCGAGCACCATGCCGACGCTGATTGCCACGTTGTGGCCGATGCCGAAGAGCGAGGTGTCGGACATGAAGTCCTTGAAGTAGTTCTCGATGAGACCGGTGATGAGCAGGCCCGTGACGAGGGTGGCGATGGCCGCCCAACGGAACCACCACAGCGCGCGGCGCGCAACCTTGTCGATCGCGATGTTGCGGGCCTTGCCCTCGTCGCCGAAGGCCGCAAAAGCGGGAACCTGGACGAGGTTGAAGTAGTAGAGAAGGCCGATCCAGCAAATGCCGGCGACCACGTGCAACCAGCGGAACGCGAACGTTCCGAGGTAGTCACGCGTGAGGAGTTCGAGTGCTTGCATTGGTTTTGCTCCCTTGATTGGGCATGAACGATTTGATTGAGAAAGTACCAGCCCACCGTGGGGGCGGGGCGGATCTCCTTCCCATGGGGGCAATCGGACGGGGGCAGTAGGGTGAAGCCGCCATGGCCCACGAATTCATCTACACCTGCTACAAACTCGGCCGTTTCTACCCTCCCGACCGCACGGTCCTCGAGAACATCTCGCTCTCCTTTTATCCCGGAGCGAAGATCGGCGTCATCGGATCGAACGGCAGCGGCAAGTCGAGCCTTCTGCGGATCATGGCCGGCAAGGACGATGGGTACTCGGGCGAAGCCCGCCTGACCCCGGGGTTCACCGTCGGCCTCCTCGAACAAGAACCCCACCTCGAC
>DAINNS010000176.1:0-3627 GCA_036735765.1 Ilumatobacteraceae bacterium
AGACCTGGTACTTCGTGCACATGCTGTCGTACGTCGGACTTGCATTTTCTTTCTCACACCAGATCGTTCTCGGCAGCGACTTCATGAACGACGCGCTCGCACGCTGGTTCTGGGTCGGGTTGCACGCCGGTCTCATCGTGTGGATCGTGTGGGGGCGGTGGGGAACCCTTTTGGTTTCTCTCGCGCGGCCACTGCGTGTCACCTCAATACGCCGCGAGGCAAGCGGTGTCGTCAGCCTCACGCTTGCAGGTGACAGCCTGAACAGGCATCGCGCGCAATCGGGTCAGTTCTATTACCTGCGTGAGCTCGCCCCCGGCCGCTGGTGGTCGAACAACCCGTTCTCGTTGTCGGCCGAACCCACCAGTGCCGGCCTGCGCTTCACCATCAAGGATCGCGGCGATGCGAGCCGTGCGTTCACCCGCATCAACGAAGGTGCGCGCGTCGCCATCGAGGGTCCGTACGGTGTGTGCACTCCCGATTTGGTTGACGGTGAAAAGGTGGTACTCGTCGCCGGTGGCGTCGGCGTTGGTCCCGTGGTTTCGTTCATCGAACAGCTCGGACCGACGAGTGAACCGGTCGTTCTCTACCGTGCCCACTCGCAGAACGAAGTCGCACATGAAGAAGAGCTCGAGCGCTTGGTTTCTGCGCGCGGCGGACGGCTTCACATTCTCGTTGGGGCGCGCAGCACGTTGAAGGTCGCCGACCCCTTTGCGGCCGAGGTCTTGCGCAAGACGATCCCCGACATCGCCGATCGCACGGTTGTTGTCGCCGGACCCGAATCGATGATCAAGGCGGTGCAGCGCGGTGCGCGTGCCGCGGGCGTTCCCTCTGAACGCATTCACGCAGAAAGGGCGTGGTGGTGACGATGTCCGACAGGAAACCTTCTCTCGCGCGACAAGTGGCGCCAGCAGCGATCCTTACGGCGGCGGGTGTGGCGTTCGTGTCATTGCTCGACAATCCGACGGGAACGAATTTCGTCTCGCTCGACGGTGTGGGTGAAGCCGCAGCGGCGACCACCACCGCGCCGACGCCGACGCCGACGACCATCGCACCCGCGCCCGCAGTGGCAACGACGCTTGCGCCTTCACCCCTCACGACCGTCGTGCCATCCACCGTCGTGCCATCCAGTGATGCACCGGTTGTCGAATCGACCGGTGCATGCGACGGCGCAGTAGTCACCAGCCCGACGGCGTTGTTCCGGTGGGGTGGCATCCAGCTCCAAGTGAATTTCACCGCAGCCAACGCGATCTGCGATGTGCAGGTTCTCCAGTATCCGTCTGACGATCGCAAGTCGGTTTCCATCAATCAGCGTGCACTTCCCGTGTACAACCAGGAGGCCGTTGCGGCCAACAGTGCACAGATATCTGCGATGTCCGGTGCAACCGATTCGTGGGAGGCCTACACGGCCGCTCTCCAGGCAGTCATCGACTCACGCCAATGAGTGATCTTCTCGAACGTCGCAAAATGACCGCGAAGGTGATGGGTACCTTCGCGAGCCTGCACGTCGACGGGGTGGGTGACGAGCGTGTCATCGCCGCGGCATGGCACGAAGCGCTCGGCTTGATGGTCGACGTCGAGACACGATTTTCGACGTTCCGCGCCGACAGTGAGATCTCGCGGATCAATCGCGGTGAGCTTCACTTGCTCGACGCGTCCGCAGACGTGGCCGAAGTGATGGATGCCTGCACGTGGCTCGAACACGAGTCGAACGGTGTCTTTCGCGCACGACGTTCCAACGGCGGTCTCGACCCGGCGGGCTTTGTGAAGGGTTGGGCGGCCGAACGAGCAGGTCGTGTTCTCGTCGAACACGGCCTGACGCAGTGGTACCTGAACGTCGGCGGCGACATCCAAACCGCGGGGTGCCAGGCTTCGGGCGAACAATGGCGGATCGGCGTTGTCGACCCTGCCGACAAGACTGCTGTTGCGGCGTGGTTCGACATTCCCGACGGCTGGGCGGTTGCGACCTCGGGAACCGCGGCGCGTGGTGCGCATGTTTGGGACGGCCGTGACGGCTCGGCAGTTGCTCGAGTGGGTTCGTTCACGGTTATCGGCCCGCACCTCATGTGGGCCGACGCTTTCGCCACGGCGGCGTTCGCGATGGGTGTCGACGGCGCGCACTGGCTCGCCAGATACCCGGACTACACAGGGTTTTCGGTGTGTAAGTACCCGGAAAACGGGTAAGTACACACCGAAAACCCTCGACGAAGACGGGTTGCCGACAACAAGTCGACGATTGGTCAATGTATTGTCAGCCTATGCGCAAATTTTTTGCCTCAGCAATCGCGGTCGCGTCGACCCTCTCGGTGGTGTCGGGCGTCGTGGCGATTTCACTCGGCGCTGCGGTAGCGGTGGGTCCGACGACGCACTATGTCGCCAGATCGGGGTCGGTAGGCGTTGGATCAGGGTGCTCGTCGCCCGGATTCGTGGGGGCAACACACGCGGCGATTCAGGCAGCAATGAATGCCGCGAGTTCCGGCGACACCGTCTACGTCTGTGCCGGTACGTACTCGATTTCGACTCGCCTCGAAATCACCAAATCGTTGACGTTGACCGGCGCCGGTGCTGCATCGACGACTCTCGACGGAGGAGGAACGACGCAGATCCTCATCGTCCAAGACGCGAACCTCAACGACGGAGTGTCTGGTGATGAAATCACCGCGAACATCAAGAATATGTCGTTTGTGAACGGCTACGCCTCGGACTTCTTGCAGAACGGTTCGGAATGCGACGACGGAAATCGATGCGGTGGTGCGATCTTCGTTGAAAACGAGAGTCTCACCAACGTAAGTGGCGTTCACTTCAGGAATAACAAAGCCCTCTTCATCGGCGGAGCTTTCGCAAGATTTATCGGTAACTGGGCAACCGTTCCTTCGGTCATCGAATCTTCGTCGTTCGAATCGAACAAGGCGGGTTTTGACGGCGGTGCCGTGGCCACACTGTTCGGCTTCGGATTCACGATCAATCGATCGACGTTCTATCAAAATGGATTACTGCCGACACCGAACGCGCGAAGTGGTGCAGCAATCATTGCGAACTTTGCAAATGCCACCATCAACGACTCGACGATCGTTGATCACGAGGCACCCTCCGGCATTTCAGTTCTCTACGGTGGCCTGACGCTGAATCGAACAATCGTTGCTCAGTCGTCGGGAAGTACGACAAACGTTTGCAACGCCCAGCAAACCGTCGACGGTGCGCGCGGCAACCTCGTGACGGATGCGAGCTGTCAAAATGTGTCCCAAAGCAAGGCAGCTGCCGGGCCGGGAAATTCGGCTCGAGTGACGATGAGTGAATTGAACCTCGGGACGTTTGCTTTCCGTGGCTATGCAACGAAAACTATCCCTTTGCTCGCCGGCAGTTCGGCACTCGACCATGGCTCCGGCTGTACGGGCGACGACCAGGTCGGAACGAGCAGACCGCAAGGATCGGGGTGTGACATCGGTGCCGTCGAACGTGCGACGAGTTCGGGGATCAACGCAGTCGATGTGTCGACTTGGTCATACGGCGGAAACACGTTGTATCGCGATGCGGTCTCGCCCGTTGCATTGGTGTCCCCGCCAACCGACGCCGGGGGTCAGGGTGTCTCGTATGCCTCGCAAACGACGGGTATTTGCACGATCGATGCCC
>DAINNS010000177.1:0-3626 GCA_036735765.1 Ilumatobacteraceae bacterium
CCCGCGATGTAGGCGCTCATCGGCTTGGTGACGTTCGCCTTGATGAACTCGGCGGCTTCTTCCTCGGCCGAACCACCGATTTCACCGATCATGATGATCGCGTGCGTCTCGGGGTCCTTCTGGAACTCGGCGAGACAATCGACGAACGACGTGCCGGGAACCGGGTCACCGCCGATGCCGACACACGTGCTGACACCGATGCCCTGTTGCTTCAGTTCGTAGAGCGCCTGGCAGGTGAGCGTTCCGGATCGCGACACGATGCCGACGTTCGGGCCCTTGGCCGACGGGAGTTCGGCGATTTCACCGGCCGTGATGCCGATGTTGCACTTGCCGGGGCTGATGATGCCGGGGCAGTTCGGGCCGAGCAGGCGCACGCCCGGAAAGTCACGCACGAGTGTGTTGAACGTCTTCGCCTCGTCCTGGGCGGGAATGCCCTCGGTGATGCAGACGATGAACTTCACGCCAGCCGTAGCGGCCTCGAGGATGGCAGCCGACGCTGCCTTCGGGGGAACCGCGATGAACGATGCATCGGCACCGGTTGCCTTCACGGCATCGGCGACCGAGTCGAACACCGGGATTCCCTCGACGTCTTGGCCACCCTTGCCCGGCGTGACACCGCCGACAACCTTGGTGCCGTAGGCGCGGTTGCGCAGACCGTGGAACTTGCCCTGGCCGCCGGTGAGGCCCTGAACGATGACCTTCGTGTTTTCGTTGACGAAAATTGCCATGACCGTTTCCTACTTTCCGTTCGCGATCGCAACGGCCGCGCGCGCGGCTTCCAGCATCGTGGGCTTGCTCTGCAGTTTCGATTCGGGGATTCCCGCCTTGGCGAGGATCTCACGACCCTCTTCGGCGTTCGTACCGTCGAGACGAATGACGATGGGCGCGCGCAGGTCGACGCGCGACAGCGCCTCGACGATGCCCTTGGCCACTTCTTCACCGCGGGTGATGCCACCGAAGATGTTGATGAAGATGCTCTTCACGTTCTTGTCGAAGTTGATGACGCCGAGCGCGGCGGCCATCTGGTCGGCATTCGCGCCGCCACCGATGTCGAGGAAGTTCGCGGCCGAGCCGCCCACCTGGTTGACGACGTCGAGCGTGCTCATGGCCAGACCGGCGCCGTTGGCGATGATGCCGACGGTTCCCGACAGACCGATGTACTGCAGGTCGGACTCGCGGGCCAGCTGCTCGCGCTCGTCGAGTTCTTCGGTTGCGCGGAACTCGTCCCACTCGGGGTGGCGGTACGCGGCGTTGTTGTCGAGCGAGACCTTCGCGTCGAGCGCGTGCACCTCGCCCGTCGGCTTCAAGATGAGCGGGTTGATTTCGGCCAGGTCGCAGTCACCCTCGGTGAAGCACTTGTAGAGCGAGACGAGGATCTTCGCCACGCCGTCGAGCGCCTTTGCGGGGATCTTCGCGTCGGTCGCGGCCTTCTTCGCGGTTGCCTCACTGAGACCCTCGACCGGGTTCACGTGCAGCTTCACGATGGCATCGGGGTCTTTTTCGGCGACCTCTTCGATGTCGACGCCACCCTGCGCCGAGAGCATGAGAAGGTGCTTCTTCGCCGCACGGTCGAGGGTGAACGACGCGTAGTACTCCTCGGCGATGTCGGAAGCGTGCTCGATCCACAGACGCTTGACCACGTGGCCCTTGATGTCCATGCCGAGGATGTTCCCGGCGTGCAACTTCACTTCGTCGGCGTTGTTCGCGAGCTTGATGCCACCGGCCTTGCCGCGTCCACCAACTTGAACCTGTGCCTTGACGACAACCGGGTACTTCGCCGACTCGGCGACCTTCACGGCCTCGTCGACGGTGTCGGCGGGACCGCCCGCAGACACCGGAATTCCGAACTTGGCAAAGTACTGCTTGCCTTGATATTCGAAGAGATCCACTCTTCCTCCTTACTTATCGAAACTGTTGAGAATGTGGGTCAGACTGCGACGCGCTTGTCGAGTTCGTCTTCCAGCCACTGACAGATCGCCTTCAGCGACGAACCCGGGCCGAACACCTCGCCCACACCTTGTTCGCGCAGCGCACGCGCATCGGCATCCGGAATGACACCGCCACCGAACACCAGCACATCGCCCAGGTCGCGGCCGCGCAGTTCTTCCATCACGCGCGGGAAGAGCGTGAGATGGGCTCCGGACAAGAGCGACAGCCCGACAGCGTCGACGTCTTCCTGCAGGGCGGTCTCGGCGATCTGCTCGGGCGTCTGGTGCAGGCCCGTGTAAATGACCTCGAAACCATGGTCGCGCAAGGCGCGGGTGATGGTCTTGGCGCCACGGTCGTGGCCGTCGAGGCCGGGCTTGGCGACAACTACTCGGTAGGGGCGTTTCACAAGAAAGAAACCCTACGCCGTTGTGCGCAAAAGTCCCCAACCCGCCACACTGGAGGTGTGGCAACCCCCGGCCCCCGCTTCCGGCTGCGCAGTCCCCTCGCGCGAGCCGTCGTGCCCGTCGTGGCTGGCCTCGCCTTTTTCGGCCTGCTCTTCCTCGCGCTGTGGGGTGCAGCCGCCCTGATCTCACGCAACCCCGAGCGCATCACGAACCTCGGCGACAACATCTTCGAGGTCGGGTCGGTCCAGCGCGTCGCCGAGTCGGTCGATGCCAACGGGCCCATCCTGTACCCCGACCTGCGCGACCCCGACGGCACGCGCAGCATCGTCCTCGACCACGAGGGCAACCAGCCCGCCATCGGGTGGCGCGTGTTCTATGCCTGGCCGGCCGACCGCGACGCCGACTGCATCGCAGAGCAGATCGAAGGCACCAACACCTTCACCGACTGCGAGGGTCGCACCATCGACATCGAAGACCTCGCACGACCAACCGACGTGCGTCCGCTGGTGGAAAACAAGAAAACGCTCTACATCGACCTGCGCGTCACCGACGGCAAGTAACTGTCACGCGCCAACGGCCGACAACAGTCGGTCGACGAAGGTTTCCGTGTGCTCGTCGAGCTTCGCGCGGTGCAGCGCGAGGCCACCAACCACCTCTGCACCACGGGTCTGCAACGTGCGCGTCATCACGTCGAGCGTCTTGCCCGGGTTCAACGCGAAGGTCGCGAACGCCGCAACCTTCTTGTCACGCATCGCGGGCAACTTCGCGATGCCACCGATGCCCCACGGCGCCTGGCCGACGACGAACAAACCGTGCACCCACGTACCAACCAACACGATGTCGGCTTCCTGAATGGCGCCATGGTTCGGCTTCCGCACCGGGTCGAAACCCACGATCGACCAACCCGCCTGTTGAAGTTCCGAGCCGATCTTGTCGGCCGCCTTCCAGGTGTTGCCGGTGAGACTCTCGACGAGGATCGCTGCCTTCATGTGCTCCAATCTAGGCAATCAGCATCAATCAGGATCAGCCGGGGCGTTTGAGTGGCGCCCAGGCGAGGTCGAGGGTCTTGGTTCCCTTGTCGCGGAAGCGGATGGTGGCCTCGGTGCGGCCACGGCCAACGTTCAAGTCGATGATGACGCCTTCGCCGAAGGTGGGGTGAATGACGTCTTCACCCACACGGAAGTCGGTGATGGTGCCCTGGGGTTTGGGTTCGTTGCGCTTGCCCGCGGCGATGGCGGCGTCGACCTGGCGGTCGGTGAACTCGTCGGAGAATGACCGGCTCCCCCAGCGGTA
>DAINNS010000178.1:0-3579 GCA_036735765.1 Ilumatobacteraceae bacterium
CCGAACACGCAGACCCGCTCGACGTTTTCGCACAGGACATCGTGATGTTGCGCGCCGTCGGCATCAGACCCGTCGTCGTGCACGGTGGTGGGCCGCAGATCAACGCGATGCTCGAACGTCTCGGCGTGAAGAGCGAGTTCCGCGACGGCCGTCGTGTCACCGACGAGGCGACGATGCAGGTCGTGCGCATGGTCCTGACGGGCGAAGTCAACCCGAGCATTGTGTCCGCCATCTCGTCGCGGGGCGGCCGTGCCGTGGGGTTGTCGGGTGCGGATGACGGAATGATCTCTGTCGTTCAGCGCGACGCCGGTCTCGGCTTCGTTGGTGACGTCACCGGCGTGCGCACTGCCGTTCTCGAACAGTTGCTCGACGATGGCTGCATTCCTGTCATCGCCACCATCGGTGTCGACGCAGGGGGCCAGACCTACAACATCAATGCCGACTCTGTAGCTGCAGCGGTTGCCGGTGCGCTCGGCGCGGCAAAGTTGTTGTACCTCACCGATATCGAAGGGCTGCGACGCGACGTCAACGACGCGACGAGCCTCATCAGCAAGCTGACCGCGACCGAGCTCAAAGGTCTTCTGGGTGACGGCACCATTGCAGGCGGCATGATTCCGAAAGCCGAGAGTTGTCTCGAGGCCGTGCAACTCGGTGTGCCCGCCGTGCACATACTCGACGGCCGCGTCGCGCACGTGACGATCATCGAACTGTTCACTGATGCCGGTATCGGAACCATGGTTACTGGCGTCGAGAGGGGTTGAGGCATGGCAAACGAACCAATGTCCAAGCACGCATTCGCCGAGGCCGGCGGCTTCGACGCGTGCCCGTTCCTGCCGGTGTTCGGTCCGCCGGCCGTGATGTTCGCACGCGGCTCGGGAACAGAACTGTGGGATTCGTCGGGCAAGCGGTATCTCGACTTCCTCTGCGGCCTCGCCGTCACGTCGCTCGGCCATGCGCACCCCGGCGTTGCCGACGCACTGTGCTCGCAATCGCAAACGTTGTTGCACGTCAGCAATTTCTTTGCCAACGACCAGGCGTGGAACGCAGCGGTCGAGCTCAACGCGTTGCTCGAAGAAGCCACCGGGTGCAAGGGTCAGGTGTTTTTCTGCAACTCCGGTGCCGAGGCAAACGAGGCTGCGATCAAGTTGGCCCGTAAGTTCGGTGGCCGTGGTCGCCACGTCATGGTCTCGGCGCTCGGCAGTTTCCACGGCCGTACGCTCGGCGCGCTCGCCGCAACGGGTCAACCCGCCAAACACGAACCGTTCCAGCCCATGCCCGAAGGGTTCCGTCACGTTCCGTTCGGAGACATCGAGGCATTGGCCGCCGCCGTCGACCCGTCGGTTGCCGCGGTTCTTCTCGAACCGATCCAGGGTGAGGGCGGAGTCATCCCCGCACCCGACGGCTATCTCGCCGCGGTCGAGCGCCTGTGTCGCGAGCGGGGTGTTCTCTTGATTCTCGACGAGGTGCAAACCGGCATGGCGCGCACGGGGGAATGGTTCGGCTTTCAACATCACGGCATCACGCCCGACGCGGTTCTCATGGCGAAGGCACTCGGCAACGGGGTTCCCGTCGGAGCCATTTGGGCCAAGCGTGAGGTCGGCGCAGTCTTCTCGCCGGGTGACCACGGAAGCACCTACAGCGGCACCGCGCTGGTTGCCTCGGTCGTGCGTGCGGTGATTGCAGAGATGCGCAGAATCGATGCACCACGTCTTGCGTCCGAGACCGGCGCTTATCTGCGCTCGAAACTCGAAATCGTTCCCGGTGTGGCGTCGGTGCGCGGTGCGGGTTTGCTACTCGGAGCCGAACTTACCGCAGGCATCGACTCGGGTGCGGTGTACAAAGCCTGTCTCGCCGACGGTCTCGTGGTGAACGCGGTCAACGCAACCACGATTCGTATGGCGCCACCGCTCAACGTCTCGCGTGCGCACGTCGACGAAGCGGTCGCCATGTTCGCGGGCGCGCTCGGTCGCGTCATGAAGGAGGCTGCGCAATGAGTGCCCGTCATTTCCTGGATATCGCCGGCTTGTCGGCCGACGAGGTGCGCCACATCCTCGATCTCGCACAACGTCCGATCGCATCGCTTGGCCGTCCGCTCGACGGTCTCGGTGCGGCCCTCATCTTCGAGAAGCCGTCGAATCGCACGCGGCACTCGATGGAAATCGCCGTGGTGCAGCTCGGCGGTCATCCGGTCTACACCCGCGGGGAAGAGGTCGGCATCGACGTTCGCGAAACCGCGGAAGACATCGCCTCGGTCATGGCCGGTTACCACGGTGTCTTGGCTGCGAGGGTTTTCAAACACGACGTCGTGGTGCGTATGGCGAATGTTTCGCCGGTTCCGGTGGTCAACATGCTCAGCGATCATTCGCATCCGTTGCAGGCGCTGGCCGACGCACTCACGATGCAGCAGACGATCGGTGACCTCGCCGGCCGCAGCATCGCATGGTCGGGCGATTGGAACAACGTGGCAAGGTCGTTGGCCGAGATCTGTGTGCTCTTGGGAGCCCGTTTCAGCATCGCCACACCGCCCGACTACGCACCATCAAGCGATGAGGTTGCGCGTATCAACTCGCTCGGCAACGGAGAGATGGCTGCAGGGAACGACCCCGGCGTGGCGGTTGCCGGCGCCGATGCTGTGCATACCGACGTCTGGGTGTCGATGGGCCAGGAAGCCGAAACCGCAGCGAAAGAAAAGGCTTTCGCCGCGTACAAGGTGACCTCGTCCCTCATGGCAAAGGCGTCGCCCCATGCGCAGTTCTTTCATTGTCTCCCCGCGCACCGGGGCTATGAGGTCGATGCCGATGTCATCGATGGCCCGGCCAGTCGGGTCGTTCCACAGGCTCACAACCGTCTGCACAGCGCACGTGGTGCGCTCGCTTTCCTCATGGGGGTGAAGTGATGAGTACGAAGGCACAACGTCAACAGGCGCTGATCCGCATCATCGAGAGCGCCGAGGTGTCGAGCCAGACGCAGCTCCAGAAGCTGTTGGCCAAAGAGGGCATCAAAGCCACACAGGTCACCGTCTCGCGCGACCTCGAAGAAGTTGGCGCCATCAAGGTGCGTTCGTCGTCGGGTGAAACCGTCTACGCCATTGCGACGTTCGAACCCGCACGACGCGCGACGAGTGACCAGTTACGGCGCGTCATGTCCGAGTGGGTGGCCGAGGTTTCGCACAGTGGGCCGATGGTCGTGTTGCGCACGCCGCCTGGCTGCGCGCACGTCGTTGCCTCCGCACTCGACCGTGCGGCACCGAATGGACTTCTCGGCACGGTTGCCGGAGACGACACCATCATCTGTGTCGCCACCGAAAGTGTCGGTGGCAAGAAACTTGCGGCCGAACTGCGGTTGCTTGCGGGTCTGAAAGCGGGGAAGTGATGACTGAGAATTCAGGACACCTCTGGCACGGTCGGTTCTCGGGTGGGCCCTCCGATGAACTCATGGCTTTCACTGCCAGCCTGCCGTTCGATCGTCACCTCTGGCACGACGACATCACGGGCTCACGTGCGCACGTCAACGGCCTCGAGCGTGCGGGACTCTTGACTCCCGATGAAGCAGAAGCGGTACGGCGGGCTCTCGACACCG
>DAINNS010000179.1:0-3576 GCA_036735765.1 Ilumatobacteraceae bacterium
GACACCGAGGGCGACTGGGAGAACATCGCGGCGCGCATGGAGGCTTTCCCGAACGCACTTGCGGGCATGCGCGCATCGTGGCGCGAAGGTTTGGTGCGCGGTGTCGCAGCACCGGTGCGTCAAGCACTCGCCGTTGCCGGCCAGGCCGAAGCATGGGCCGGGTCGGGTGACGATGGCTTCTTTTCGGGTTTCGCTGCCACCGCAACGGTGTCCGATGCGCTCGCCAGACGACTGCAAGGTGCCGCGCGCGAGTGCTCGGCGGCCCTAGCCGAAACGGCGAAATTCTTGGCTGGTGAATACGCGCGCCACGCCGACCCGAATGACGGCGTCGGAGAAGAACGTCACGCGTTCGCCCGCCGTCGCTATTTGGGCATGACGGTCGAGGCGAAGGAAGCGTACGAGTGGGGTTGGGACGAAGTCGCCCGCCTCGATGCCGAGATCCGTCGCGTGGGCGAGGAGATTCTCCCGGGCGCATCGGCGGCCGAGGTGCGCCATCTCCTCGACACCGACCCGGCGCGCGCGGTGCATGGCGAGGACAACCTGCGCAACTGGTTGCAGGAATTGATGGACGAGGCGATGGCGTTTCTCATCGACAACAACCACTTCGACATCCCGACATCGATCCGTCAATGCCAGGCGATGATCTCGCCCCCCGGCGGTGCGGCGGCGATGTATTACACGGGCCCGAGTGAAGACCTGTCGCGACCGGGTCGCACGTGGTACCCGCTGAATGGTCGCGCGTCGGTCCCGCGGTGGGGCGAACCGACCACCGCCTACCACGAAGGTGTGCCGGGCCATCACCTGCAAGTTGCGATGGCCGTGGTGAACGCCGACCAGTTGTCGCGCTACCAGCGCAACACCTTCGTGTCGGGCCACGGCGAGGGCTGGGCGCTGTACGCCGAGCGCCTGATGGACGAATTCGGCTTCTTCACGAACCCCGACTACCGCCTCGGCTATCTCTATGGCCAGGCGATGCGTGCGGCCCGTGTCGTGATCGACATCGGCCTGCACTGCGGTTTCACGATTCCCGCGTCGTGGTCGTGGCACCCGGGCGAAGCGTGGACGCCGGAACTGGCCCTCGAGTTCCTCACCGAACGGTCGTCGAGCGACGCCGAATTCAACCGTTCGGAAATCGACCGTTACCTCGGCTGGCCCGCACAGGCGATTTCCTACAAGTTGGGCGAGCGCGTCTGGCTCGACCTGCGCGACGACGCCAAGCGTCGTTTGGGGGCGAAGTTCGATCTGCGTGACTGGCACGCCTACGGGCTGAACCTCGG
The DNA here is from genome assembly GCA_036735765.1 of Ilumatobacteraceae bacterium. GTDB lineage: Bacteria > Actinomycetota > Acidimicrobiia > Acidimicrobiales > Ilumatobacteraceae > F1-20-MAGs119. The sequence goes on from DAINNS010000179.1 coordinate 1,278, forward strand.
CAACCTCGGCCTCGACCTTCTGAAGTCGGAGATGTCGCGCTACGCGGCTTGATTACGCGAGGACGAGCACCCGGGTGCCCACCTCGACGAAGTTGTACAAATACTCGGCATCGGTGTCGAGCATGCGCACGCAACCGCCACTCTGGAACGTGCCCAGTTGTTCGACGGTCTGCATCGGTCCGACGGGACTGCAGTGACCGCCCTCCCACGCACACGTGGGAATCGAGTGGAACGAGATCGTGTTCTTGCCGTTGGGGCTGATGGCGAACCGCACCGACCACTTCATCTTGATCTCGGGGAAGAAGATGCTCTGCGAGAACTCGCTCTTCGACATCACGCGGTATTTGCCGGGCTTCGGAACGCCTTCACGACCGGAAACGGGAACCGACTTCACGACCTCTTCGTTCTCGTTCACGATCCACACCCAGTTGAGACCGTTCTGGAAGACGATGCGCTTGCCCTTGCCCGACTTCTCCGGGAGTGGTCGCGGGTTGGCGTGATTCCATACGACCGTCGTCGTGGTGGTTTCGACGGGAAGTGTCGTCGTGGTTTCGGGCGGAAGCGTCGTGGTCGTTTCCGGCGGAAGCGTGGTCGTGGTTGCGACGGTGGTCGGCGGAACGGTCGACGTCTGCAGCGATGCCTCGGCGTCATCACCCGACCGACCGACGGCAAGAGTGATGCCCGCGACCAGCATCACGGCAGCAGCCGTGGGCGTCAGCCACAACTTCGCATGTCGACGTGCTTCGCGGGGGGTCACGGAGAAAAAATTAGTGGCGCACTTCCCCCCGATTCGGGGATGCCCTATGACACCTATTTATTGCGCGCACTCCAGGTGCTGCGCATCGACACGGGTTCGATCCCGATCGTCGTCACAACACCATCGTCGTACAACTTGAGCAGGTGTGACATCACACTGCGCCGTGCGGGCTTGTGCAGTTCGCGGCGCACGTCGGCATAGAGAACCTCGACCATCGCATGAATCGTCGATGGCCCGCGGGGCAAGAAATCGACGATCTGCATTTCGCGGTCGATGCGGTGTGCCAAATACGCCGAGAGGAACGGCGCGGGGTCGCGCACCGGGTTGCCGTGCGTCGGATACAACACCGCATCACTGCGGTCGATCAACTTCCGAACCGACGCCATGTAGTCGGCCATGTTGCCGTCGGGTGGCGAAACGACCGTCGTGCTCCATCCCATGATGTGGTCGCCCGTGAAGAGTGAGTTCTCCACATCGAGGTGAACACACAGATGGTTCGACGTGTGTCCGGGCGTGTGCACCCCGGTCAACGACCAACCATCGACCGTGAGAAAGGTCTCTCCGTCGCGAACCTTCACATCGGGCACGAAGTCGAAGTCGGTGTGCTCGCGCTCTTCACCATCGCTGCTGTCCTTCGGAGTGTCATCGTCGACATCGTCGTACGCGTCGGTCTCGACCGGCCGAGGATGCGGGCCAAAGCCGAACGTTTGTGCACCGGTCGACTTTGCCAGCCAGTACGACAACGGCACGTGGTCGGAATGGCAGTGGGTAACGACGATCCCGCGCACACGCTTCCCGTCGAGCGCGCGTTCGAGGGCCGCACGGTGCGCATCGAGATTCGGACCCGGGTCGATCACAACGACATCGTCGCGACCGATGATGTAGGTACCCGTTCCCTTGTAGGTGAACTTCGATGGGTTTTCGGCAACGACCCGTGCGACGAGGGGCGACAGTTGGTCCACAGCGCCGTAGACGAGGCCGTCGAGCGGTTCGACGAAGGGGATGCCCGCCACGCGCGTCAACCGGCCGCTTTGCGGCTTCGCTTCTTCTTCTCGCGGGGAGGCTGCGGGGTCGTCAGCGGGCTGTCGATCACGTCATGACGCGTGCCTCGCTGGCTTGCGATCGCTTGGATCATCGCTGCACCGGGCAAGGCGAGCAACGCACCGATTGCCCCGAGCAGCGCGGCGCCGGCGATCGCCGAACCGAAGGCGAGCGCGGGGTGCAGGTCCATCGTGCGCGCCGTGATGCGCGGCGAGACGAGGTAGTTCTCGACCTGTTGATAGATGATGATGAACGCGATCACGAAGATCGCCGATGACGGCTCTTCGATGAAACTCAACACCAGCGGCAACACGCCCGCGACGTACGTGCCGACGACGGGCATGAACTGCGAAACCAGTCCGACCCAGATTGCCATCGCGATCGGTGCGGGCGTTCCGATGGCCTGGAAAGCGATCCAGTGGAAGAAACTCGACACCAGAGCGAGCAGTGCGCGTGAGTAGAGGTATCCACCGGTCTTGCTGACGGCGATCTCCCACACCT
>DAINNS010000180.1:0-3534 GCA_036735765.1 Ilumatobacteraceae bacterium
GCCGACGACGACGACGTCGGCGACTTCCTCCCACTCCGAACCCCAAGTGTCTCCCATGCGACAACGGTAACGATTCGGTTTCGCGGCCCCGATGTCGGAGGTTGGCTACCCTCGCACTCGTGGAGAACGAGCCCTCGGCACCCGAGACGACGCGGGCGACGAAGCCCGTGCTCGCATGCACCGAATGCGGTTCGCCCTACGGTCGCGAGTGGCACACTTCCGACGGTGTAGCCAGGCTGTGCCCGACGTGCGCGCAGTTCTTCGGCCTGGGCTGTCCCTGATCAGATGCGTCGTGGGCGTGCCGCGGGCATCCAGTTCGGGCCCGCGGTTGTGTCGATGTGTTCGACGAAACGGTGCCCCACAGGTTCGATGAGCGCGAGAAAACGTCGTGTGTTGTCGGCGCCGAATGTCTGCCAACAACGCACACAGAGCCGGTTCGTTTCTTCTTCGAGCCATTGACGGAACTCGATTCCGGCGGTGTTCACCACTCCGTCGGTAACCCAACCCCGCACGTCGAGGTTTGCCAAAGCCGACGCGATCTGGTCGTCGTTCGCACCGCGGCTACGCGGGATCCATTCTTTCGGGTAGCCCATCCACGCATCGTGCAACAAGCCCGCTTCGACACCGTCGATTGCATGCGCGGCAAGCAGACCCCAGTGCGTGTCACCGCGCCATTCGCGCAACGCGTTCACGGCGAGCCACGCAGACACGACACGATCATCCTCGCAACGTGGCCAGGCACGATGCGCAGCGAACAGCACGCGACCCGCGGTCGGCAGTGCGTCGACCGTTCGCCAGAGTTCGTCGCTCAAATCGGCAAGGCCGCCACACACTTCGGGTGCGAGTTCACGCAGACCCTCGGCGACCGTGGCGTTGCGTGCTGCATACACCTTGTCCCACGTCGTTGCGCCCGCCGCGATGTCGAGCGAGAAGTGGATGAGGAATCGATCGATCGAACCGAAAGCGGCGGTGACGACGTCGACTCCCGCAGCCGCCAGCGGCGCCGCGCGGTTGGCGATGTAGTGGCCGAGGCCGTCTTTCACACCGAGTTCGGCGTGACGTGCGGCGGCACGTGGGTCCCAATAGATCCAACCGATCAATTGGTGCGACGCAAAAGCGGCGCGTCGTGCGAGGTCGGCCCAGTCGGACGACATTTCAGGCGCGGCCGCGGATGGGTTCGCTTCCGTCCCAATCAACCGCCGCGTCGGCGATCTTCGTGAAGCGTGCGACTCGCTCCGCATCCGGGTCGATGAACTCGATGTAGGGGAAACCGGCGAATCCCTCCATGTAGAGGAATTCGAGACCACGCGCGATGCCGCCCTGCACCTCGGCGGAACCAGCCGCGCCGAAATGGGAACGCGCCGTGTCGAGGTTGCACCAGTAACAGACGTGGTGCACACCGGTGCCACCCGCGTTCAGGAACTCGGTGTAGATGGAGGGAATCGACAGGTCGGGTTCGATGAGTTCGATCTGCATGTCGCCCGAATATGCAAGACCACCCTTGGCGTGAAGTCGGGTCTGTTCGCCGCGATACACCGTGTCCGGAAAATCCATCTCACTGATGAACCACGGTCCGACCCCGTAGCGGTCGATCCATTCGTGGGCCGCCTCTTCGATGTTGCGCACCACGAACGCCGTCTGGCGTATCGGTCCCAACCACGAGGCGACGCTCAACGCGCACCCATGAAGTGGTCGAGCCAGTCGTGGTAGTGCTGCACGCGCGCCTCTTCTTCGTTCAGCAACTGGCTGGTGAAGCCACGTGAGTGCATGCCCGACTGGATGTCGCGGATGAAGTGAATGTCCTGGTCGACGGTTGCGTCCATCGTTTTGCGGCCGGCGATCACGTCTTCTTGTGTGAACTCGTCGTGTTCGGGGCGGGGGATGGGAAGCAGTTCGCTCTCTTTCCAGGGCTTGAACGCGACACCCGCACGCTCGGCGACCGCGGGATTGGGCTGAAGTTTGAAAGTGAACTTGTCCCAGTAGCACTTGTTCGGGTCGGTGGGGTGCGGACGTGCGCGCATCACCAGCGCCGCCTCGGGCTGCACCGTCACCATCGTGTTGGGGAACAGGTTGTACTGCTCGATGTCGGTGAGGCGTGTGTCGGACAGGTCGCTGTAGTCGTAGCCCAGGCTCGGGCCCATCTCGCGGCGACGTTGCTGCATCGCGAGGCGGAAGTCGAGGACACGACCCTCGAAGTCGTCGGGGTCGAGGCCGAACTTCTCACACTGAGCGCGCTGATAGAAGTTTGCTTCCTCGGGAATCGGCATCGTCGAGTTGACCGTGTGGCCGACGATCTCGACGCTGGTGTGGCCGTTGGGGTACAACTCGACCTGCGCGGTGGGGCAGTCGAAGAGCATCGCGTGCTGCGGGTGGATGTGTTCCACGTGGTACAGCTCGCCGAAGTTGTCGAAGACGGCTTTCCAGTTGGCTTCGAGGAACACCGTCTGGTCGCCGACCAAGGTCATGCGTTCGAGATGGAACGGCGCGAGGCGCTCGGCAACGAGGCCGAGTGACTCGAGCAGCGGGGGTGCGCTGTTGTCCATGCAGATGAAGACGAGTCCCATGAAGGTCTCGCAGCGGACCTTCGGAAGCGAGCGTTCTTCGCGGTTCACTCCACCCTCGAAGAGATGGTGGCCGGGCACCACGACGAGGTGGCCATCGGGACGGTACGACCACCCGTGGTACGGACACACGAACGACTTCACACAACCGCGTTCGGTGACGCAGATGCGCGCGCCACGGTGTTGGCAGGCGTTGTACATCGCGTGAACTTCACCGTCCTGGCCGCGCGAGATGATGATCGACTCGCGGCCGAGGTTGAACCGAACGAACTCGCCCGTTTCACGGACATCCTGTTCGAGGCAGGCGAACAACCAGTTCTTCGGCCACATCGCGTCGTACTCGCGCTGCATCCACTCGGCCGAGATGTAGCGCTCGGGCGTGATCGGCAACGACTGCACGGGTGCCGGCCCGTGATTGATGATCGGTTTCGGTCGAACGACTGCCATGTGTTGCCCCCTCGGCGAAGTCCCAGGAAAAACCCTACCGCTACGATTGTCCCCATGCCGAGGCCCACGAAAGCGTCCTCCGCCCCCGGGGCAACGTCGTCAACGCCGAAGCCGTGGACATTCCTCACGAACCACGGTCACGTGCTCGTGTGCATATCGCAGAATCCCGACATCCGCCTCTCCGAGATCGCCGACTTGGTTGGCATCGGGGAACGGGCGACGCACCGCATCGTCCAGGATCTCGTAGAGGGCGGCTACGTGGTGCGCACGCACGTCGGTCGGCGCAACACCTACTCGGTGGATTTCAGCCAGTCGTTCCGTCATCCCCTCGAGGCCGATCATGCGATCGGCGACGTTTTCCGCGTTCTCGCCAAGCGGCGCTGACGCCCTCGCCTGAATCCGCCGCGGTCGCCTTGTCTAGGGTTGCCCCTGGGGGTACAACCATGGCGACGCTTTTGGCGCACATCACGGTGAAGGCTGGGCACGAGGCACGTTTCGAGGAACTTGCCCGAGAGATGTACGCGAA
>DAINNS010000181.1:0-3494 GCA_036735765.1 Ilumatobacteraceae bacterium
CTTCCACACGGCAACATCGTCCAGCCTGCCACCAAAGTACTCATTCTTTGCGGAACCTGCACCGATGCGAAATTTTGAAGGAACGAATGCCGCCGGGCGAGCAGGCGTATCGGATGCAACAGACCGACCGCCGTAATAAATCGTTCGCGATCTCCCGTCGTACACCACAGCGACGTGAACCCATTTTGACTCGGTGAAAGACGAGATGCAGCACGCAGTCCGGCCTTGATATTCAAAAACGCGTTCGCCTCGGTGGACGTAATTCAGGTTCTGTCCGTTCCATGCATTGATGATTCCACCACCGATATCCGTGGAGGCCGCCATCAATTGATCGGACATTTGGAGCAAATTCGTACTACCGCTTCGATCGTCAAAGCCTCCCCAACCAACCAAACCTCCACGGTTGAAGGTTGTTGGCTTCATCCACAACGAAATCGAATAAGGCGAATTGCCAGTCGGCAAGTCAGTTGACGAGATCATGTCGCCGCTCAAGGCGCCCTTGAGAAAACTGCTGCGGCCATTCAACGACACGCCGCCGCCGAACTTTCCCTGTTGTCGGAACTCAACGCCGCCCACGATTGAGAGGTCGGTCTTGCCGGTTGCAGCGTTCCAACCAATCGAAGTTGAATCATTGAATGGCCAGTAGCCAACAAGTCCGTTCCGGAATGTCGAACTGATATCTTCCGGCAAGAACTGGACGGTTCCCGAACCCCCCAATTTTTGGTCGCGCTGAATCGCCGCAACGTCACATGTTCCGGCCTCTGTACCGACATACGTCAAGAGACCGATAGTCGCGTCTATGCGGCAATTGCTCGATGACGTCCGATAGACGACATCGAAACCCGGATCAATTCCGGCAAAGTTGACGCGTAGTGGATAACCGATAGCGCCTTTCGTGTTGGTGAGCCTCAGATTCTGCAATGAGACAACCTGAGCGTCATTGGCCATCGTGGCAATGACGTTAAACCCACTGTTCTTCGTTCGCGCCCCACCTGGAGCCGCCCCCTCGCGGGGACCAACGCATCCGACCACCATGGCACCTGCGAGAACAATGCCGAGTGCAGTACGTACTGCGCGGCTTGACCTCAATTCAAAACAAAACATCTGCTGAATGTACAACCAAGTCAGATCCAATAATTGTCAGGCAGCTCGGGAGCGTTCAGCCTCCGACACATCACTTCGGCAGGACACGCTGACGACGGTCACGACGCGACCGATATGGGATTCAAAGAGAATGGAGGCGACGCCGGGAATCGAACCCGGATAAACGGCTTTGCAGGCCGCTGCGTAAGCCATTCCGCCACGTCGCCAGCGACAGTCGCAAGCGACCGCGCGAGGCGATGCTATCGGTTGTTTGTTTGGTCTCCTCGGTCGGTGGGCACGTCGAAATTGGTCGAACCGCGGGGAGGTTTGGGGCGCAGGCCGACGTCGCGCAGCACTTGACCCGCGCCGTACTTCCATCCGCGACGGTTGCGGGCGAGTCGAGAGATCTGGCGCATGCGTTGGGTGATGTCGCGGGCGTATTCGATTGCACGCGTTTCGCGGGCCGTTGTGACGAGCTTGAGCGGTTCGGTGGGGAACGTCTCGCGTTCGAAGCCGTAGCGATTGAAGTCGTCGGCGTAGATCTCTTCGATGATCGACGCGGTGTGTGCGTCCATCACGTCGCGGTACTTGATGCCGAGACCCTCGTTGAGACGCTTGGGCCGGATGTCGCGGCCCGACCGCTCGCTGAGTTCGCGCGCGAAGCGGTCCATCTCACCGGGCTTGTCGACACGGAAGAAATGCGTGTAGCGCACGTGATCGTCACGTACCGATCCCCACTGCGCGGTGAAGTGGTCGTCGACGAAGAACAGCTCGGGTTTGCCACGCAGTGCGTGGACGAAGCGGCGGAACGTGGACGCGATGTCGATGTTGCCGTCGACGCGATCGTCGGTGCAGAAGTCCCACACCTCGTCGGAGAGCACGCTGGGTGCTTGCATGAGGATCCGGTTCTCGAAGGCCGAATAGGTACGCGCATAGGGGTGACGCAACGCGCCGACACGCCACCAGTCGGGCGACTCCCAGATTTCGTCTTGTTCGCGTTCGGGTAGATAGCGGAACAGCGTGAGACCGCTGACCTCGATCTGGTGGATCGCCTGTGGGATCGAGATGTTCGGGCTGTGCAGGTAGCGGGCGAAGTCGGGGCGGTACGAATCGTTGGCCTCGGCGAGCATCATCTTGATCGAGCTGCAAGCCGACTTCGTCGTTGGCATGTAGGCCACATTGACGCGAGGCGCGACGAGGGTGTGGCCGACGAAGAGTGCTCGCTCGGTGTAGACGTAAGGCTTGCGGGACATCAATCGGGCGTCTTCCACAGGTGAGACAGAGCCGAGACCAGTTCCTCGGCGCAGTCGTGCACGCTGCGATTCGACGTTACCAAGACGAGTTCGGGCGATTCGGGAGCCTCGTAGGGCGCATCGACCCCGGTGAGCCCGCTCAGCTCACCCTTCTTCTGCTTGGCATAGAGCCCCTTCGGGTCGCGCTCGGCGCACTCTCCCACCGGTGTCGCCACGAACACCTCGGCGAACGGGACGCCGACATCGTGATGCCGCCGACGCACAGCGTTTCGACCGGACGCAAAGGGACTGATGACCGGGGCGAGAACGATGAGACCCGAGTCCGCGAGAGTGAGTGCTACCTCACCGAATCTGCGAACGTTCTCCGCTCGGTCATCGTCGCTGAAACCGAGGTCGGCGTTCAGGCCGTGCCGCAGGTTGTCGCCATCGAGCACGTAGACGTTCGCGCCCGCGTCGAAGAGAAGCCTTGCTGCCTCGTTGGCGACCGTCGACTTTCCCGACCCCGACAGCCCGGTCATCCAGACGGTGACGCCGCCGTGGCAGACTCGCTTGGCCCGTTCGTCGCGAGCGACGGACTGGGGATGCCAGCGAATGTCGCTCACTCGCGTGGCGGCAGCAACATTCCGGCCGCGGCGGTCGCGCCAGTGGAATCGTCGACGAGGATGAACGAGCCGGTGACGCGGTTGTGCTCGTAGTCGTCGCGCAGCAGCGGCTCGGCCGTGTGCACCGTGACGCGGGCGATGTCGTTCATCGACAACGGACCCTCGGGCGTCTTGCGGTGCAGGTCGGAGATGTCGAGCACGTAGCGCACTTCCCCGATCTTCGCACGCGTGGAACGGGTCGTGTGCTTCAACGTGTAGAGCTTGGCGGGGTTCAACTGTGCGTTCGAGTCGAGCCAGCACACCATCGCATCGTGGTCTTGCAGCACGCGGGGTCGGTTGTTTGGCCGACAGATCATGTCGCCACGAGTGATCGACAGGTCGTCGGCGAGGAGGATCGTCACGGCCGAGCCGGGAACGGCTTCCTCGAGCGGCCCATCAGCCGAGTCGATGCCGGTGATCCTGCTCGTCAGGCCACTCGGCAGGACGACGATCTCGTCACCGACGCGCAGCACACCACCTGCCACCGTTCCGGCATAGCCGCGGGAGTCGTGGTGTT
>DAINNS010000182.1:0-3488 GCA_036735765.1 Ilumatobacteraceae bacterium
GTGCCTGCACAGTGACATCAAGGGCGGTCGTTGGCTCGTCGGCAATCAACACCTCGGGATCGTTTGCGATGGCCATCGCGATGACGACGCGCTGTCGCATGCCTCCCGAGAATTCGTGTGGATACGAATCGAAGCGATCGTCGGGATTCGGTATCCCGACGAGCCGCAGAAGGTCGACGGCCTTCGCCCGCGCGGCCGCCTTCTTCATGGGATTGTGGGCCTGGATCGTCTCGACCAACTGCCATCCCACCGTATAGACGGGATTCAGCGACGTCATCGGATCCTGGAAGATCATCGCGATTCGCTTGCCGCGAATTTCGCGCATCTCGTTGGGGAACCGCCCGATCACCTCATCGTCGCCGATCCGTACCGAGCCGCTGACCCGCGCGGTTTTCGGGAGAAGACCCATGATCGCGAGGTTCGTCACCGACTTCCCACAACCACTCTCGCCAACGATGCCGAGCACTTCGCCGCGTCGCAGGTCGAATGAGACACCGCGCACCGCGCGCACGACGCCATCGTCGGTCGGAAATTCGACCGCGAGATCCCGAACCTGCAAAAGGGCTTCGGTCATGCGCGCACCCGGGTCTGCTTGGGGTCGAAAGCGTCGCGAAGACCGTCACCGACGAAGTTCACGCTGAGACAGATGAGGATGATGAAGATTCCGGGAAACCAGAACAACCACGGCCGCGTCTGGAACGCAGCCTGGTAGTCGCTGACAAGCAATCCGAGGGACGAATCGGGCGCCTTCACACCCAGACCAAGGTAAGACAAGGCGGTCTCGACCAGGATCGCGCCGGCGATCGACAGTGTTGCCGACACGATGATCGGCCCAAGTGCATTCGGCAGCACATGCCGGAAGATGATGCGGCGGTCCGACACTCCGATCGCACGGGCAGCCTCGACGAACTCCTTCTCGCGCAACGACAAGAACTCCCCGCGGACGATTCGTGCCGTTCCCTGCCAACTGAGAACGCCAAGAATCAACGACAACAACCACCACGAGCCACCACCGTCGAACTGCCAAGCGATGCAGCCGGCCAGAATCAAGAGTGGGATCGTCAACAACAAGTCGGTGATGCGCATGATGATCGCGTCGGTCCAACCCCTGAAGTAGCCCGCGATCGCACCGAGGGTGACACCGATCGTCGTGGAGAGGATCGACACCATGAGTGCGATGAGGATCGAACGCTGTGCACCACGAAGGGTCAGGGCGAGCATGTCCTTACCCAGCGAGTCGGTACCGAACGGATGGGTCCACGACGGCGGCTGGGAAAGGTTCGCCGTGTCGCGCTCCATGTAGTCGAACCGCCAGATGAACTTTCCGAAGATCGAGGCGAGAAAGATGACGGTCAACGTGATCAAACTGATAATTGCCAATTTGTGACGCAGGAAGCGGCGCACGACGGTCCGCCATTGGGAACGAACCTCAACGGCGAACTCCGCGTCGTGGGATCCGACAATCATCGCCATGTCAGCTCACTCGGATCCGGGGGTCGAGGACGGCATAGATGATGTCGGCGACGATGTTGAAGACAATCGTGAACGTCGCAGTGATCATCACGAAGGCGAGAAGACGGTTGGGGTCAGGCGTTGGATTCGACAGGGAGTCGAGGAAGAAGTCGCCCATACCGTTCCACGCAAAGACGCGCTCGGTGATCACCGCTCCGGCAATGAGGCCTCCCCAACTCAACGTCGCAATGGTGGCGATCGGGATCAGCGCGTTGCGGAAGGCATGGCGCAGGATCACGCGCGTCTCGGAAATACCCTTGGCGCGGGCCGTTCGAACGTGGTCGGCATTCAGTTGCTCGAGCATCGAAGCACGCATGTAACGGCTGTAACCGGCATACGAGATGGTGAACAACACGATCACGGGCAGCACGCCGTGGCCGACATAGCTCCAAAGCCGCGAGGGCAAACTGTCGGCCAAATCGCGTGGCTCCGAGCCCAGCGTCTTCACGAAACGGCCGTACTCGCGATTCTTGAAATAGAACACGGCCGACAACATCACGAGTGCGGTCACTCCGAGGGAGATCCCGGACCACTTGTACCGCGCGCCGGGTTTCGCCATGCGCAGCCGCTCACGCTTGCGGCCGATGAGATAGAACGAGCCACCAAAAAAGGCGGTGATGACGACGGCGAAAACCAGGGATATGCCCGGGTTCTCGAGCCAGTCGTTGAACTTGATCGCGCCGAACACCTTGAGAAGGTTGGCGAACCAGAAAACAGGAAGAGAAAAGAAGAGAAACGACACGAAGGTCGTCGAGTAATCGAAGCCCGAGTATTGACGGACACCGCTCACGATGCCGATCATCAGGCCGATCGAGATTGCGATGAGTTCCGCGATCAGAACGAGCCGCAATGTGTACTTGATGGCAGACCACAATTGCGGCCACACCGGGCGGTTCTTCATGTCCTTGCCCAGATCACCCGTGACGAAATCACCCGCCCACTGGGTGTACCGCTCGACAAAGGGCTTGTCGAGGCCGAGGCGCACTTCCTCGTTGCGAATCACCTGCGGCGAGATGCCCGGTTTGGCCCGCAGGTTTTCGAGCGGGTCGCCGGAATTGATGACGAGGAAGAACGTCAAAACGCTCGCGAGAAACAACACAGGAACCGCAATGAGCAACCTGCGAATGATGAATGCCGTCACTGACGGTGTCCTCCCCACGTACGAAGGTGGGCGGGGTTACCCCCGCCCACCTGACGTTCGTGCCGTTCAGCGGCTTGTTACTTGGTCCAGGTCTCCGCGTTCCACGTGACACCGGCGAAGCTGTTCGGGGCGATGCCCGAAACGGTTCCGGCATTTGCGTAGAGCTCGGTCCACTGGGTCAGCGGGATCGTCACCATGTCGTCCCAGATGATCTGGTCCATCTGGTTGTAGATGTCCGCGCGCTTTGCCTCGTCGAGTTCGGAGTCCGCGGCATCGGACAGTTCGACGATTTTTTCGTTGACGTAGCCGTTCCAGTTCTGACCGCCGCCCTGTTCGGCCGGCAGGTAGATGGAGTTGTTGCTCGCGAGCGCAACCGACGCCACCCAAGCAAAGAGGGCGATGTCGTAGTCACCAGCGGGCAGACGCACGGCGTTGAAGTCCTCGGCCGGATCGTCGGTCAACTCGATGCCGGCTTCCTTACAGGCTGCTGCGGCGAGCTCGTTCGTCTGCTGACGACGCGGGTTCGGATCGCGGCGGCCGAGACGCAGGGACAGCTTCTTGCCACCCTTCGCGTAGAAGCCGTCGTCACCCAGCACGTAGCCGTCCTCTTCGAGGAGCGACTTTGCGAGTGCGATGTCCTGCTTGGCGAACTGACCGCTGCCGTCCTTGTAGGAGGGCGAGTTCGGCATGAAGATGCGGTTGTTCAGAACCTGCGCCTCGGGGTCGACACTGCGGTAGAGCGTCGTGACGATCTCTTCGCGGTCGATGCAAGCGGCAACAGCCTGGCGAACCTTGAGGCTCTTCAGGTGCTCGTTCTTCAGGTTGAGGTCATAGT
>DAINNS010000183.1:0-3481 GCA_036735765.1 Ilumatobacteraceae bacterium
CCAATGGCTCCGACCAACTCTCGGTGCGTGTGCATCCGGCGATGGTTCCTGCGACGCACCCACTGGCCAGTGTGCGCGACGCCTACAACGCGGTGTTCGTCGAGGGTGCGGCGGTTGGTTCGCTGATGTTCTACGGCCGCGGTGCGGGCGGTGATCCGACAGCCAGCGCGGTGCTCGGCGACGTCATCGATGCGGCCGTCAACCTGAAGAAGGGCACGCACGCCATGCTCGGGTCGTTCGTCCGGCCCGCGTTCACTTCCATCGACGACACGACGAGCGAGTACCTGCTGTCTCTCGAGGTTCTCGACCAGCCGGGTGTGTTGCACGCCATCACCGGCGTGTTTGCGAAGAACGGCGTCAGCATCAGGGCGGCCGAACAAGTGGGCATCGGTGAAAGTGCTCGGCTCGTCTTCATCACGCACGCGGCGCGCGAGGCATCGGTACGACAGTGTCTGCGCGACTTCGGCGGACTCGCCGTCGTGAAGAACGCCGACGGCTTCATTCGCGTCGTCGGGCAGTAGGAGACACGCGATGCGCTACGTCTCCACGCGTGGGTCCGCGCCCGTCCTCGGCTTCGCGGACACCGTGCTCGCAGGTCTGGCCACCGACGGCGGTCTCTACGTTCCCGAAACTTGGCCCGTTGCGCCGCAACACATCAACGCGGACTACGCGAAGCTCGCGGCCGACGTGATGGCGCCCTACATCGGCGACGAGATCAGCACCGCCGATCTTGCTGCGCTGTGCAGCGCGGCCTATTCGACCTTCCGTGACCCGCGCGTGACGCCGTTGGTTCCACTGGAGCAGGGGCACTGGATGTTGGAACTGTTCCATGGGCCGACGCTCGCGTTCAAGGACGTCGCCCTGCAGTTCCTCGGCAAGTTGTTCGACCATCTGCTCGAGGCGCGCGACGAACGCATCACGATTGTCGGTGCAACGAGCGGTGATACGGGAAGTGCCGCGATCGACGGCGTGAAAAACTGTTCACGGGTCAAGATCGTCATCCTCTACCCGCACGGACGTGTCAGCGACGTCCAACGTCGGCAGATGACCACGGTGAATTCGCCGAACGTGAAGACGCTCGCTGTCGACGGAACCTTCGACGACTGTCAGGACCTCGTCAAGGCGATGTTCAACCATGCCGAATTCCGCGACAGGCACCGACTCTCGGCCGTGAACTCCATCAACTGGGCGCGCATCATGGCGCAGGTCGTGTACTACTTCTCTGCAATCCAGCAGGTTGCGGCTAATGGTGAGTCGATCGCCAACGGCGTGTCATTCAGCGTCCCGACGGGCAATTTTGGAAATGTGCTGTCGGGATGGATCGCGCGCCGCATGGGCGCACCAATTCGGCACCTGGTCGTCGGGTCGAACTCGAACGACATCCTCACGCGCTTCTTCGAGACACAAGAGATGCGGGCCCGCGACGTGGTCCCGACGTTGAGCCCGAGCATGGACATCCAGGTATCGTCGAATTTCGAGCGTCTGCTCTTCGAAATGAACGGTCGCGACGGTGGGCTGACCACCGAGCAACTGCAGCGGTTCCGCTCTGCCGGCGCATTCGCCGTTGAAGCAGACCAGTACGACGCGTGGCTCGCTCCGGTGTTCCGGGCTGCTCGGTGCGACGACACGCAGACAACGGAAATGATTCGCGACGTCTTCGAGTCGACGGGCCAGATGATCGACCCACACACTGCCGTGGGAGTGCTCGGCGGGCGAACCCATCAAGAAGACGGTGTTCCGATGGTGACCCTCGCAACCGCGCACGCCGCCAAGTTCCCCGACGCGGTGGAACGCGCGACGGGTCGACGCCCCGAACTGCCGCCTCACATGGCAGACCTGTTCGATCGCCCGGAACGGGTGACCCGCGTGGCGAACGACCTGGCCGCGGTCGAGGCCGAGGTCGCGGCAGTGTCGGGACTCTGACGCGACGATTCGCGGGCTCTTTTGCCCGAAAAGGGGCGTTTTCGCGTCAAAGCGTTGCAAAGTGCAATCGCTGAAAGTTATGGTGTCGTCAACGGCTCAGCGATCATCTCGCAGAGTTTTCGCAGCGGAGAATCTTCCCGCAATCGCGAACCCCATTGAATCCCGCCCGCCTCACGCGTGCATGCGGGGATGAAAGGTAGGCAGCGGTGGCTGCAGAAGCACTAGAGAAGTCGGTACTCGAGGGCAAGGACCGCGAGCAACTGATGGCAATCGCCCAGGCGCTCGGCGTGAAGTCGGTGTCGCGAGCCAAGAAGGCCGAGCTGATCGACAAGATCCTCGAACAGACCACGGCGCCCGAGCCCGTTGCCAAGCCAGCCGCCAAGCCCGCCCCGAAATCCGCAGGAAGTGCGTCACCTGCCGCGTCGGCACCTTCCGCAAAGCCGACCCCGAGCGAACCCCGCGTCGTGCTCGGCGCCGACGGCGAACCCTTGTCCGAGTGGGAGATCGAGCTCGCCGAACACGAAGGCACCCTCGACGAATCTGCCGGTAGCGAGGCGCGTGGCGACCGTGGCGAACAGCGCGGCGATCGTGGCCCGCGCAACGACCAGCGCGGTGATCGTGGCCCGCGCAACGACAACGGACAGCGCCGCGACTTCCAACAGCGTGACGGCCAGCAGCGCCGCGACTTCGACGGTGATGGCAGTGGGCGCAACCGACGCCGTCGTCGTCGCAACAAGAATCGTCGTGACGACATGGCGCCGCAGGGCGACGATCGATACGAACTCGACGGGCCAACCGACAACGAGCCGACCAGCAACGAGCCCGTTGCTGTCGACGGTTACCTCGATCTGCGCGATGAGGGTTATGGCTTCCTGCGCGTACGCGGTTATCTGCCGCACCGCGACGACGCCTACATCTCCGTCAAGCAGACGCGTCAGTACGGTTTGCGCAAGGGCGACCACGTCACCGGCATGGCACGTCCCGCGGGTCGCGGTGAGAAGAATCCTGCGCTGCTCGAGATCCATTCGATCAATGGCAAGCCCGCAGAGTCCGTCAAGGGTCGTCCGCGTTTCGAGGACCTCACCCCGCTCTTCCCGGACCAGAAACTGCGTCTCGAAGATCCGCAGGACCCGACCAACATGACGTCGCGGATCATCGATCTCATCTCGCCGATCGGCAAGGGTCAGCGCGGCCTCATCGTGTCGCCCCCGAAGGCCGGCAAGACAACGATCATGAAGACGATCGTCACGTCGATCGAAAAGAACAACCCCGAGGTCGACCTCATCGTTCTGCTCATCGACGAGCGTCCCGAAGAAGTCACCGACATGAAGCGCACCGTTCGGGGCGAGGTCATTTCTTCGACGTTCGATCGCCCCTCCGAAGAGCACACCATCGTCGCCGAGATGGCGATCGAAAAAGCCAAGCGCATGGTCGAAGCCGGCCGCGATGTCGTCGTGGTTCTCGACGGCATCACGCGTCTTTCACGCGCGTACAACCTCGCCGCACCGGCCACCGGTCGCATCATGTCGGGTGGTATCGACGCCGGCGCGCTGTACCC